>CAYYSM010000179.1:0-5677 GCA_964474225.1 uncultured Hyphomicrobiaceae bacterium | reverse complement strand
AGCCGATTTGAGCGCGCCATTCACCGCGACGCCGGAGCCGTCGGTCCCCCACATCGAACCCGCGCTGTAGTTTTCGCCCGCGATCGCGGCCGAGCCGACGCCCGCCAAGGCAATCGTCATGCTCAGAAGCAGCCCCTTCATCCGTCTCTCCTCTCGTTGCCCGCGTGTTGGTCGCCCGCAGCCTGCCCGAATTGCGGCTGCATTGTGGTCGCTTACAACCACTAGTAGAGAAACGACCGGAGTCGCTTCGCACATTCATGCGAGGTTGCACATGAAATATTATTCAACCGGATGTTGAAATTGGGGTGTGTTGATTAGGCAACAGTCGCGGCGGGGGCGCGACGCCGCGGATCAGCTTTAAACGCTCTGCAGGAGCAACCCTGCCCGGAACCGTCCGCGCAGGTCTATGCGAGCGTCACCGCAAGAGACGCAACGGCGTGGTTTGCCCTGACCGTGTGCCAACCGGCCCGCTTCGTCTGGCGGCATCAGTCAGCATCGCCGCAAAGTTCGGGAAACGGGTCCCGTGGTAACGCGGCGCCAGCCGCTACATCCCCTCGATGCGGATCATCTTCGGCGGGCGGTCAATGTGGCGATCTCCCTCGATCGCGTCGAAGGCCCGGCGGATCGCCGCCTCGGTCGTGCGGTGCGTGATCATCACCACAGGGACAGGCGCGCCGCTGCCCTCTTCGGCTTGCACGGGATCGCCCTCTTCCGGGCTTTGGACGATACTTTTCAGCGAGATGTCCTGCTCGGCCATGCGCTGGGCGATCGCCGCGAACGCGCCGGGCCGGTCATAGACCGACAGCCGGATATAGTAGCCGCCCTCATGGGCGCGCATCTGCGCCCGCTCATAGGGCGCGAGCTTTCCTGCAGGCACGATGAAAGGCGCGCCGTCCACGCCGCGCGCGATGTCCGTGATGTCGCTGACCACCGCCGAGGCCGTCGGGCCAGCGCCCGCGCCGGGGCCAACCAGCATGATGTCGCCGACAAAATCGCCCTGGATCGTGATGGCGTTGGTCACGCCGTCGACCTCGGCGATCGCGGTGTGCTTCGGCACCATCGTGGGGTGGACGCGCTGCTCGATGCCGCTTTCGGTCTTCATCGCCACGCCCAGCAGCTTGATCCGGTAACCCAGCCGGTCCGCCGAGCGGATATCGACATCGTCGATCTGCTCGATGCCCTCAAGATAGATGCTGTCGTAGGAAAGCTGCGTCCCGAAGGCCAGGCTGGTCAGGATCGCCAGCTTGTGCGCGGCGTCCTGCCCGCCGATGTCGAAGCTCGGGTCGGCCTCGGCATAGCCCGCCGCCTGGGCCTCCTCCAGCACCTGGTGGAACTCGCGGCCCTCATGCTGCATCCGCGTCAGGATGTAGTTGCTGGTGCCGTTGAGGATGCCGTAGACGCGGGCGATCTCGTTGCCCAGCAGGCTCTCGCGCAGCACCTTGACGACCGGGATGCCGCCCGCCACCGCCGCCTCGAACTTCAGCGCGACGTTCTGGCCCTCGGCCCGCTCCGCGAGCGCCACGCCGTGATGCGCCAGCAGCGCCTTGTTCGCCGTCACGACATGCTTGCCTGCTTCGAGCGCCGCCTCGACCGCGCTGTGGGCCGGATCGCCCTCCCCGCCGATCAGCTCGACAAACACATCGATGTTTCGGCTGCGCGCCAGATCGCGCGGATCATCGAACCATTCGAACGGCGTGAGCTCGACGCCGCGGCGTTTCTCGCGGTCCCGTGCGGACACGGCGGTGACCTGCAGCTCCCGGCCGCAGCGCGTGGCAAGGCGCTCGGCATGGGCGCGCAGCATGGTGAGAACGCCGACGCCGACGGTGCCGACGCCCGCGACGCCGAGTCTCAAGGGTTTCGGCATGACAGCTCCAGACAGGTTCAGGCTTGCGGATCAAGCCCCCGTCTTAGCCGCCGGAGCGCACCCCTGACAAGCCCGTCCGCGCGCGTTCCCGCCTAGCCGGCCTGCGAAGAGGCTAGCGGGATCACGTTGTGCAGGGTCTCGTCCGCCTCGGCGAGGAAGCGCTTGATATTGCGCGCGGCCTGGCGAATGCGCTGCTCGTTCTCAACCAGCGCGATGCGCACATAGCCCTCGCCGTATTCGCCGAAGCCGACGCCCGGCGAAACGGCAACGCCCGCCTTCTCAATCAGCAGCTTGGAGAAGTCCAGCGACGTCATACCGCGCATCTGCTCTGGCACCTTCGCCCAGGCGAACATGGTCGCGGGTGGGGCGGGCACCTGCCAGCCGGCGCGGCCGAAGGCTTCGACGAGGCAGTCGCGCCGCGCCTTGTAGACCTGACGGATCTCCTCCACGCAGTCCTGCGGGCCGTTGAGGGCGGCCGCAGCGGCGACCTGGATCGGCGTGAACGCGCCGTAGTCGAGATACGACTTCACGCGCCCCAGCGCCTTGATGAGCCGCTCGTTGCCGACCGCAAAGCCCATGCGCCAGCCGGGCATCGCATAGGTCTTCGACAGGGAGGTGAACTCCACGGCCACATCCATCGCGCCGTCTATCTCCAGAATCGAGGGCGGCGGGTCAATGTCGAAAAAAATCTCCGAATAAGCCAGATCGGACAGCAGAATCAGATCGTTCTTGCGGGCGTAGTTCACGACCTCGCGGTAAAACTCGCGGTCCGCGACCACGGCGGTGGGGTTGGCCGGGAAATTCAGCACCAGCGCCGTGGGCTTCGGCACGCTGTGGCGCAGCGCGCGGTCGACATGGACCAGGAACTCCTCATCCGCCGAGGCCGGCACATGGCGGATCGCCGCGCCCGAGATGATGAAGCCGAATTCGTGGATCGGATAGGTCGGGTTCGGCACGAGAATCACGTCGCCCGGTGCGGTGATGGCCTGCGCCATGTTGGCGAAGCCCTCCTTCGAGCCGAGCGTGGCGATCACCTGCGTGTCCGGGTCGAGCTTCACGCCGAAGCGGCGCTCATAATAGGCCGCCTGCGCGCGGCGCAGGCCAGGAATGCCGCGCGAGGCCGAATAGCGCGTGGTGCGCGGCTTCTGCACGGTCTCGACGAGCTTGTCCACGATGTGTTGCGGTGTGGGCATGTCCGGGTTGCCCATGCCGAAGTCGATGATGTCGTCGCCGCGGGCGCGGGCCTGGGCCTTGAAGGTGTTGACCTGTTCAAAAACGTAAGGGGGAAGCCGCTTGATCCGGTGAAAATCCATATCCATTAGGGTCTCGCTCCCTGAAAACGCCCGACTGCCGCGCGTGCGGCGCGTTATTCCGAAAAATGTCTTGAGGCGGTATGGCCCGCCGAGCCGTCAGCGTTCTTCGATAGCCGCCGTAGCGGCAGCCTTGTGCGTTTGCTGATCCTGCTTCAGGTCTTCGATCATGGCGGTCCGCTCCTCGGGCGAAAGGCCCGGATCTTCCGCGCGCGTCACCTCCGCCAGGTTCGGGTAGGGAATCTCGCTGACGCTGGAGCAGCCAGCCAGCAACACCGTCACGACCGCCGCCGCGGCAGCTCCCTTGAGCACAGATTTGTCCCTCATCGCCGGTTCCGTTCTAGCCGTTGTTATGCGATCGACGCACACCATCGCAGGCTTTAGGCGCAAAATTCCACAACCGCGCCGCCACCGCAACACTTATGTCGAAACGCTGCGCCAGCTTTGGACATCCCCCCGGAGAACTTGCGTCGCTGGCACAAGATGGGTTTTGCTGCAGTGCGGAAAGCCTATATCATTTCTGGATACGCAAGTCAGTGGAACCTGATTCATTGGGGCAAACTATGGCAGACGGAAGCAAGGGCGACACCGGCGGCGAAACGATCGAGGGCGACCAGCGGCCTCCCGCGGCCCCCGATCAGTTTTCGCGCAATCTCGTCACGGCCATCGACCGCGGTATGGTGGCGCTCGCGCGGATGCTGGAAGACCGCAAGATGGTCTACGGCCCGTATAGCGCCCCGACCGAGGCGAGCGAGGCCGGCCATGCGCTTTCCGCTATCATGGAGTACTGGCTCAGCGAGCCGGAAAAGCTGACCCAGGCGCAGACCAGGCTGGCGGGCGATTTCGTGGAGCTTTGGGGGCGCACCTATCAGCGCTTCCTCGGCCATGAGGTCGAACCGGTGGCCAAGCCGGAGAAAAGCGACCGGCGCTTCGCCGATCCGGAGTGGGAGGAAAACCCGCTCTTCGACTTTCTCAAGCAGGCCTATCTGCTGACCTCGAACTGGGCCGGGGAGCTGGTGAAAAACGCCGAGGGCATCGAGGAGCGGAAGAAGCAGCGCGCGCAGTTCTATCTGGAACAGATGACCACGGCGCTCTCGCCGTCCAACTTCCCCTTCACCAACCCCGAAGTCATCCGCGCCACCCTCAACTCCAACGCGGAGAACCTCGTCGAAGGCATGAACAACCTGCTCGCGGACCTGGAACGTTCAGGCGATCTGCTCAAAATCCGCCAGACCGACATGAGCGCCTTCAAGGTCGGTGAGAACCTCGCGATCACGCCGGGCAAAGTCGTTTTCCAGAACGAGCTGATCCAGCTTATCCAGTATTCGCCGAGCACCGAGACAGTCCACGAAACGCCGTTCATGATCGTGCCGCCGTGGATCAACAAGTTCTACATTCTCGACCTCGTTCCGAAAAAGTCCTTCGTCAAATACCTGGTGGATCAGGGCTACACGGTCTTTATGGTGTCCTGGGTGAACCCCGGCCCGGAACTCGCCGACAAGAGCTTCGAAGACTACATGCGCGACGGCGTGCTCACCGCGAGCGACGTGGTCCGCCAGATCTGCGCCACCGAGGAGGTCATTCCGGTCGGCTATTGCGTCGGCGGCACGCTGCTCGCAACGACGCTGGCCTATAACGCCGCGCGCGGCGATACTCGCTTCCCCGCCGCCGGTTTTCTTGCGGCCCAGGCTGACTTCTCGAAGGCGGGCGACCTGCTGGTCTTCATCGACGAGCCGCAGCTTGCCGCGATCGAGCGGATGATGCAGGAGACCGGCTATCTCGACGGCTCGCGCATGGCGACGGTGTTCAACATGCTGCGCCCGCGCGATCTGATCTGGCCCTACGTCGTCAACAACTACCTGCTGGGCAAGGAGCCGTTCCCGTTCGACCTGCTGTTCTGGAACTCCGACTCGACGCGCATGACGCGGGCGAACCACAGCTTTTATCTGCGCGAATTCTATTACAAGAACAAGCTGGCGCGCGGCGAAATGGAACTCGGCGGTCAGACGCTCGATTTGTCCAAGGTCACGATCCCGATCTTCGAGATCGCCACGCGCGAGGACCACATCGCGCCGGCGGATTCGGTGTTTATCAGCGCCAAGCTTTTCGGCGGGCCGGTGCGCTTCGTGCTGGCCGGCTCGGGCCACATCGCTGGCGTCGTCAATCCGCCCTACAAGGAGAAGTACATGCATTGGGCCGGCGGCGACGACAGCCCCGGGCCGAGCATCCGCGACTATGAGACGCTCGAAGACTGGATCGCTGCGGCGGAGGAGGTGCCAGGGTCATGGTGGCCGGATTTCGTCGGCTGGCTGGCTCCGCAGGCGGGTGAGCAGGTTCCCGCGCGGCAGCCGGGCGCCCCGGATTTCCCGCCGATCGATGAGGCGCCGGGGCGGTATGTCGTAGCGTGAGGCGCGCTATTTCGTCTCGTCCGGCGCGCGGCGATAAACATCGTCGCTGCGGATGATGTCGTCCTCGCCGAGATAGCTGCCGATCTGCACCTCGA
>CAYYSM010000178.1:0-5678 GCA_964474225.1 uncultured Hyphomicrobiaceae bacterium | reverse complement strand
GCCCATCGCGTCCACGGCTATCGTGATCGCATTTGTCATGGTTGCCGAACTAAGATCGCCCTTGCGCGCCGGCAAGCGCACTTGCGCGTTGACAGCCCCTCTCGCGCCCGAAGGCGCTCAGACCATAACCATTTCGAGCGGCGAGACAACCGAATTTTCGGATGCGCGGCTGTGAGCCGATCACTGAGCGCCGCCGTTGCGCTTCGGCATGTCCTTGAGCACGGCGAAGGGGCTCTCGGCCTTGCCGACTGTCTCTTCCCATTCCAGCGCGGCATTCTCGCGGCGGGGGAAGGGCGGCAGCGACACGGCGAGCAGCTCTTCGAGAAGCCGGCCGGGATCAATGACGCCGTCTTCGATCAGCTCGGGGCCTTCTTGGTCCGGCTCCACCGCGACCTCGCCGGCTTCGGCAACCTGCCGCTCCCAGGCCTCCGGCGGCCAGAACTCGATGCTGACGTCTTCGTCGAATTCGCGGGCGATCGGCTCCAGTGTCACGCCGCAGGTCTGCGCGGCCTCGGCGTGCCAGTTACCGGTCAGGCGGAAGCGCCCGCGGCTGAGTGGCGTGAGCTGATAGGAAAAGACCAGTTCATCGAGCGCGGCGAGGTCCAGCCGTCTAGCAAGCTGGGCGCGCTCATCGGCGCTGGCTTCGATACGGCCTTCCACGCCTTCGCTTGGGATGTCGCCGGCGTCGATTGCGCGCGACACGATCGCGCCTTCTTCCGGTTCTGGCATTGTGACGACTTTCAAATCCGTTTTGCAGGGCATGGACGGAATATGCGCGCCGCCCGCGCGGATTAAAGGCCTAGCCCGCGCGCCGCGCCCGCGCCACCTCGGGAAAATCCAGATAGCCCTGCAGCAGATGGGTGAGCGGCGTCTCGCGGATGGTGTGCAGCGCGGTGATGATGTACTCCGCGACGGCCTGGGCGTTGACCTGCGTGGTCGGGTTGCCGGAGCGGAAGCTCTTCCATACGGCCTCGGCCAGCGCGGCATTGTCCTCCTTCTCCGCGGCCTGTGCGTAGATCAGGATCTGCCCGTAGAACAGCCCGGCGATCCGGCGGACCTCGGCCGGCACCTGATCCTCGCCCACCCCGAGGTCGCGCACCATGCTGTCCATCTCGCGGATGAAGGCCTCGACCACCTCGCGGCCCAGCAGCTCGCCCTCCTTGCCGGCAAGGCGTAGGTTCTGCAGGACCATGAACATGTGGATGACCAGCATGTCGAAGCGCCCCGACAGCGTATCGGGCACGCCGAATCGGAGATAAAAGGCCGGGTTGCGCGACTGCGCCACAATTGCGTCGTACAACTTCTCGGCAGTTTCCTTGCGCGCCGCGCGTTCGCCAAACCAACGGAACATGACTTTGTGAGAACTCCGCGTGTTGGTTTCCTTAACGGGTCGGCCGCCCGCCCCCAAATCGCCGGGACCAGCCGTCGGAGAGAGCGCCCGCAGCAACGCTGAGATGTTTGACGAGCCAGATCACCAGGGTGAATCCTTTATGTCAAAATCGTACAAAAGCCAATCTGCAAGACCCGGTGGCCCAACACAAGAGGTGTTTGGGGCGCGAGCAAGGCGTTTGCTCCTCGTCGCCGGCCTGAGCCTGATCGTGGCCGCCTGCGCGGTGCGGACCTCGCAGCACGGCGCGATCTTCACCGAGGCCGAAATCCAGCAGATTCAGCAGGGCATGACGCAGGACCAGGTCGAGCTGACGCTGGGTTCGCCGAACGCGAAATCCACCGTCGGCGACGGCGTCTATTATTACATCTCGACCAAGACGAAAACGCCGGTCGGCTTCATGGAGCCACAGGTTGTGGATCGCCGCGTGCTCGCGGTCTATTTCGACGAGGGCCGCCAGGTGCAGCGCGTGGCCCATTACGGGCTGGAGGACGGCAAGGTCATCGACTTCATCACCCGCGAGACGCCGACCTATGGCGGCGAGGAGGGCTTGCTGCAGGAGCTGTTCCGCAATATCGGTTCGGGCGTGAACCCCAATGTGAGCGGCAGCTAGAGGCGACGCGATGGCGCGGGCGACGGGCATCAGCCGGCTGGTTTTCGGCATCTACGGCGCGGTCGTGCTGGCCGGGATGTTCCTCGCCTGGAACTGGCACATCTACTGGCTGATCCTGCCGACGCTGGCCGGGCTCGACATGGTGCTGGTGGCGATTACCGGCGTCGGCTTGGTGACCTGGCTGGCGCGCGCGCTGAGGCGCTAAGGGCGATGCGGCTTGCGGGCAAAAAGGCGCTGGTGACGGGCGCGAGCCGGGGCATCGGCGCGGCCATAGCGACGCGCTTCGCGGCGGAAGGCGCGGATGTCGCCATCACGTATTTCAGTTCGCCGGACGCGGCCGAAGGGGTCGTCGCGCAGATGCGCGCGCAGGGCGTGACGGCACAGGCGATCCGTGCGGATGCGGGCGACGCGGCGGCGATGCGCGAAGCGGTGGCGCGGGCGCGCGAACAGCTCGGCGGGCTGAACGTGCTCATCAACGACGCCGGCATCTTCGACGGCCAGCGGCTGCCCGACACCAGCGAGGCTGATTTCGACCGCACCATCGATGTGAACCTGCGCGGCCCCTATGTCGCCGCGCTGGCAGCCGCGGACGGCATGGCGGCGGGCGATACCATCATCAACATGGCCAGCGCCTTTGGCCTGCGCGCGCCGTCGCCGGGGCTGGGGCTTTACGCGATGAGCAAGCACGCGTTGATCGGGCTGACCCGCGGGCTGGCGCGTGATCTGGGGCCGCGCGGCATTACCGTGAACGCCATCGCGCCGGGGCCGATCGCCAGCGACATGAACCCGGCGGAAGGGCGCTCTGCCAAGCTGATGACGATGATGACGGCGCTGGGCAAGTACGGCAGCCCGGAAGATGTGGCGGGGCTGGCGGTCTATCTGGCGAGCGCGGATGCGGCGTATGTGACCGGCACGGTGATGAGCGTGGATGGCGGGTTTATGGCTTGATTAACTCGGCGCGCGGTTTGAATGAGACAGGTTGCCAGCGGTCATTAAGTTTCAGCCTATAACTTTCCGTTCGCTCGCGATCGCCGTTCGGTTCTACTGCCGATTGAGAAGCCAGCATTGTCGGAACGGAAAATGCCTGATTGTTAATTTCCAATGAATTGCATTCTGTCGTCAGCTCCATATCAATAGTATAATCATCAACAAATTTCGCATCGAATATCACGATATTACGACAAGAGCCTCCAAAGAACAACGTTTTTTCTTGGCGTACTGGCGGCGCATAGATAGAGAGTGTGCTCGACGTTTCATTCTGCCCACGGAACTTGTTGTTGCAAGAAACCACAATGCGCCGTCCTGTGTCGTCTTTTCTTGCCTGGCCAGATTGATTGCACAGCACTCGATCCACCGGATTGAGCTCGCGATCCGTAGCGCGCCATTCTAAGATCTCAGTCGCCGAAAAATTATCACCCGACAGTTCTAATTGACTTCTATAGCAATGAAATAGTTCGCCATCTTTTGTTGCGTTATCTTTTGCATTCTCTATGCACGCCGCATAGGATTTCTGTGATTGCGTATATCGGTCCAAGATAGCACGTGTATAAGCCTTCTCAATGTGGAACGTTCTGTCCAAATCTAAGTAAAGGGTGATACCTTTGATATCTCCGGGGTAATATTTATCAACTCTTATAAATTTGTTGTTATTTATTTCGAATGACGCATTTGTTGAGATGTCGAGCTTTAAGCGGGTATTTGTATTTTCGAATGCCAAATTTGACAGCATTATAAATCCTCTTTTGTAGTCGTAACTATGAAATTGAAACTGACGTTTAACAATTTTTGTGTCTGCAAAATAACCTCTTATAAACGCATGCTCTGCTTCAGTGCTTGAGGCGTACAAAAAGGCAGGTCCGTCGATTACATCCACTATGTCATCCACGCGATCGATGGACACGGAATCGATTACGCGTTCGTCGCCATTAGCAAAAGACGCCACTACGTCATACCGGTTTTCAAATGGCCAGTAGCCAGCTTCCCGGACGGAAATTCCTCGAAACTGCTGTCGTCCTCCCTTTGACTGGAGACGTCGATTGATTGTGTTGGTACTCGCCACATCATTTCGTAACGGGAAGGCGGAGCGTTCGCAGAACTGTCCTTGAGAGCGGCATAGCCAGCTCCAGTATGCGGGTAGGGCAGCTGCAACTAGCGACAATACCGCAACCAATACCCCTATTAACCATTTAGTTTTAGGCCCTAGACGGAAGTGCATTATGTAACTTCTCACCATACTTTCTCGGCGCCCGAAATCGGCTGTGTGCTGAAGTTTACCCGCAATGGTTCCACCCTAATAGTGTATCGACTTTCGGGAAAATTTTAAACGGCAGGTGAGAGTTGCTGTGGATGCCGTGTTCGTTGCCGCAGGGGAAGCGGCATCGGAGCCAACGGACGAACCCTTCATCAACCCTCCCGCCCCGCATTCATCGCTTTGACATGCGCCTGTGGCCTCCTATAGTCGCAGATGCGGCCGCCGTCGCCCCCGATCCGCACGCCGCCGCCCTTAAACCCTTCGATTGAAACGCTTTTTCAGGAAAGCCCGCCATGAGCCTGTCTCGCGCGCCCGGCCTCAGCCGGTGGTTCCCCGTTTTCCTCGCCCTGCTCGGCCTCGCGTTCGCCACCGCCGCGCCCGCCGCCGCCTATACCAACGACCAGATCGCCCGCGAGGCCGACGCCTTTGAGCAATACCTGCGCGAAAGCTGGTCCACCGAGGGCGCCAGCGCGGGCGAATTTCGCGCCCGCGGGGATGACGCCCGCAAGCAGAACAATCCGCGCACAGCCACCGGCGCTTACGCCTCCGCCGCAGTGCTGGAGCCGCAGGACGCCGCGACCTGGCTCGCGCTCGCCCGCGCCTATCTGGCGATCGAGCCCGCGAATTTCTCCGAGGAGAACAATTTCGCGCGCAACGCGACCTCCGCCGCTTATCTTGCGTATCAGCGCGGCGAGTCTGAAACACTGAAAGCCACGGCGCTGGCCGAACTTGGCGCGGGCCTGGCGAAGCGCTCGCTTTGGCGCCCGGCGATCGACGCCTATGCCGCGAGCCTCGATGTGCGCGAAAGCGAGAGCGTCCGCGCCGCATATGAAAAGCTGCGGGCCGAGCGCGGCTTCCGCATGCTGGACTACACCGTCGAGTCCGACGCCGCCGCGCCGCGCGTGTGCGTGCAGTTTTCCGAGCGGGTGGCCAAGGGCGTCGATTTCTCGACCTATATCAGCGTCGACGGGGCGGACCCGGCCGGCGTCGCCGTCGATGACCAGCAGATTTGCGTTGAGGGGCTGCGCCACGGGCAGCGCTATGCTCTGCGCCTGCGCCAGGGGCTGCCGTCCGCGATCGGCGAGACGCTCATGAAGCCGGTCGACCTGAGCATCTATGTACGCGACCGCTCGCCGTCTGCACGCTTCACCGGGCGGAACTATGTGCTGCCGCGCACGGGCCAGAAGGGTCTGCCGGTCGTGACGGTGAACACGCGCGAACTCGACATGGCGCTTTATCGCATTGGCGACCGCCGCCTCGCGCATGAAGTTTTGGAAGGCGCCTTCGGCGAACAACTGGCCGGCTACCGTGCCGAGCAGATCAAGGAAGAGAAAGGCGAACTGCTCTGGGAAGGGCAGATGCCCGTCGAGACGGAGTTGAACGAGGCGGTCACGACGGCCTTCCCCATCGACGAGCTTGCCGGCGAC
>CAYYSM010000177.1:0-5686 GCA_964474225.1 uncultured Hyphomicrobiaceae bacterium | reverse complement strand
CGGCCTTCTCGAACAATTGCGGCTGGCTTCCCGGCACGGCCAGTTCGCTGCGGTTCAGGCGCGCGGGCGCCTGCTCGATCGACGTGAAGCTCATGCGCATCTCCCTCGCGGACGGCGTTTCCTCACAAAAAGGGGACGGGCCAAGCGGGATTCTGTCAAGCGAAAGTTATCCAGAAGTATTCGGGAAGCGCTCAGGCGGTGTCCTTGGCGGGCGGCGGCGCTTCGCCGGAGGCGTAATAGAGCGCGACGGCCTGCGTTCGGCTACGCACGGACAGCTTCTCGAACACGTTGCGCAGATGGAATTTCACGGTGTTGAGCGAGATATCCAGTTCGCGCGCCAGTTCCTTGTTGCTCAGGCCCTGCGCGAGCAGCTCCACCATGCGCCGCTCCCGGTCGGTCAGCGTGTCCAGCGGGTTGCGGCCCAGTTCGCGCACGTCGAGGAAGGGAAACACCATCCGCCCCTGCGCGACCTCATGCGCCACGTCCAGCAGGCGCTCCGGCGGCTCGTCGCGGGAGCAGAAGCCGGCCGCGCCCGCGCCCATCGCCTGCCGCGCGATGCTGGTGCCATGCTGGACGCCGTAGACCACGATGCGCGGGGCGGTCTCGTGCGCGCGCAGAATCTCCAGCAGCTTGGCCCCGCCTATCTGCGGCAGCGCCCAGTCGATGACGCCGACGGCGGCACGCGTCTGCAGCACAAGCTCGATGAAGGCCTCGGCGGTGCGGGCCGTGGCGACGAGGCTGAACCGCGAATCGTTCTCGAAATACTCCGACAGCGCGCCGAGCATGAGTGAGTTCGCGTCGGCAAGAACCACGTCTGTGGCCGGAATGGCCCTGTTGCGATCCGATGGCGAAGTCATGACGGCACCTACCCAAAAGAGTGGCTTGAGGGTCGGTGAAGAGCGTAAGCTACCCACACAGGTAAGTCAAAACCCACCCTTATGGTCCCTCTAAAGGGGGTGATTTGGGTGTGGGGCATAAGTATTTCGTGCTCTAGGATTTGAATTGGGCGGTACCGGAAAAACAGCGGGCCGCCCGTCGGGAGGAAACAAGCACAAGGATCGAGCCTGGGGCAGGCCAGCGCAACGAAGGCGATCTGGCCGTCCAGCCCTGACTCGAACGGTGTGCCACAACAATCGGCAAAAGGGCGCATCGCCGTGGACATTCACGAATACCAGACCAAAGAAATTCTGGCGCGCTTCGGCGTGCCATCCCCAAAAGGCGGATTGGCCTTCAGCCCGGAACAGGCCGCCTATCACGCGCACGAAATTGGCGGAAACAAGTGGGTGGTGAAGGCGCAAATCCACTCCGGCGGCCGCGGCAAGGCGGGCGGAGTCAAGATTTGCGATAGCGAAAGCGCGGTGTTCGACGCGGCAAACAGCCTGTTCGGCCAGCGGCTCGTTACCGAGCAAACCGGCCCGGCGGGCAAGGTTGTCTATCGCGTTTACGTCGAGGAGGCCGTGGACATCCAGCGCGAGCTTTATCTGGGCCTGGTGCTGGACCGCGCCTCTGAGCGGATCATGGTCGTCGCCTCGCGCGAAGGCGGCATGGAGATCGAGGAGATCGCCGAGAAGCAGCCCGACTCGATGATCCGCACAACCATCGACCCGGCGGTCGGGTTGCTGGACTTCCAGGCCCGCGAGATCGCTTTCGCCCTGAAATTCGCGCCGTCGCAAATCCAGGATGCCGTGCGCATCCTTCGCGGCTGCTATCAGGCCTTCCGCGACATGGACGCGACGATGGTGGAGATCAATCCGCTGGGCGAGCTGGCGGACGGGAGCATCGTCGCGCTCGACGCAAAGCTGGCCTTTGACGACAACGCGCTTTACCGCCGCCCGGAAATCTCCGAGCTGCGCGACAAGACGCAGGAAGACACCCGCGAGATGCAGGCTGCGGACCGGGGCCTGAGCTATGTCGGGCTGGACGGCAATATCGGCTGCATCGTCAACGGCGCGGGCCTGGCGATGGCCACGATGGACATGATCCAGCTGGCCGGCGGGCAGCCCGCCAACTTCCTCGACATCGGCGGCGGCGCTTCGCCCGACCGGGTCGCCAAGGCGTTTCGCCTCGTGCGCTCGGACCAGAACGTCCAGGCCGTGCTGGTCAACATCTTCGCGGGCATCAACCGCTGCGACTGGGTGGCCGAGGGCGTCGTGCAGGCGCTGGAAGCCGCGCCGATCGACATTCCGGTTGTCGTGCGTCTCGCGGGCACGAACGTCAAGGAAGGCCGGCAGATCCTCGCGCGCAGCGGCCTGCCGATTATCCGCGCGGCAACACTTTCCGAAGCTGCCGATCGCGTTGTCACGGCTTGGCAGAACCACAAGGCGCAAGCCGCCAGCGCGGAGGAGACGGTATGAGCATCCTGATCGACCGCGACACCCGCGTGCTGGTGCAGGGCATCACGGGGCGCATCGCCGGGTTCCACACACAGGAGATGATCGAATACGGCACGAATATCGTGGGCGGCGTCGTGCCGGGCAAAGGCGGCACGGAAGTCTGCGGCGTGCCTGTCTTCGACACCGCCAAAGAGGCCGTCGCCGCGACTGGCGCGACCGCCAGCATCGTCATCGTCCCGCCGCCGTTTGCCGCTGACAGCATTCAGGAGGCCGCCGATGCCAGCATCTCGCTCTGCGTGGCGATCACCGACGGCATCGCCGCGCAGGACATGATGCAGGTCAAGCGGTTCATGCGCCGCTATCGCCAGGACCGGAAGATGCGGCTGATCGGCCCGAACTGCGCGGGCGTCATCAGTCCCGGCAAGGCGCTGCTGGGCATCATGCCCGGCCATATCTATGAGCCCGGCCATGTCGGCATCGTCGGGCGTTCGGGCACGCTGGGCTACGAGGCGGCATCGCAGATGAAGGAGCTGGGCATCGGCGTGTCCACCAGCGTGGGCATCGGCGGCGACCCGATCAACGGCAGTTCGTTCCGCGACATCCTCCAGCTTTTCGAGGAAGACCCGGACACCCACGCGGTGATGATGATCGGCGAGATCGGCGGGCCGCAGGAGGCCGACGCCGCACGCTTCATCCGCGATCACATGACCAAGCCGGTCATCGCCTATGTCGCGGGCCTCAGCGCGCCCAAGGGCAAGCGCATGGGCCACGCCGGCGCGATCATTTCCGCTTTCGGCGAGAGCGCCAGCGAGAAGGTCGAGATCCTGCGCGAAGTGGGCGTGACCATCGTCGAACACCCATCCGACATTGGCGCGACGGTCGCCAGCGTCGTGGCCGAAACCGCCTAGGAGGAACGCAATGGCTTCGATCAGACATCAGATCGGCGCGGAAGCCGCCAGCATCGGCGTCACGCCGCGCCAGCCCGCCACCATGTTCGCCGACGCCGCCGCGCTGAGCGCCTATGCGGACGAGGCGCCGGCGCTGGACACCGACGCCGACCGCATCGTTGGGGCAATCATTCAGCTCGCGCCGCGCATTCACGCTGGCCGCGCAGAGGCGGGCGCGGCTGACCAGCCAGCCTCGGGGCGAAGCCTGCGCGGCCTTCGCCTTGGCATCCTCGGACCGTCGGCGACGCACTGCGCGCTCGCAGACCGCCTGCGCACCGCTTTCGGCATGGCGATCAGCTCCGCCGCGGCGAACGACAGGGCGCGCGACGCGGCCGCCGCGCACGGCTATCACCTCGTCGAGGACACCGAGACGCTGCTGTCCATCGCCGATGTCCTCGTGACGGTCGATCCGGAGGCTGGTTTCCGCATCGACAACCGGGCCTTGAACGCGATGCAGCCGCACGCAGCGATCATCGCCGATCCCGCATCCGTCGAGGTTGACCAGATGGCGCTGGCCCATGCGCTCTGGTTCGAGACGATTGCGGGGGCGGGCATCGTCCGCTCAGCCGCGCCGCGCCTCTTGCCAGAACTGGAAAAGGCTCACAACGTGGTCGTGGTTTAACCGCGGGGCAACATCGCGACTCAGGACAGTTCGCGCGGCGGCCTGGCGGCCGTCGCGTTCTCGCATTTGACGGAGGTGCGCATGACCACCGCTGCCGCAGTGCATGATCCGGTCAGCCGCATGATGAGCGGCCCGGAAAAGGACCAGCCGCTTGAGGACGACATCCGTCTGCTCGGCAAGCTGCTTGGCGACACGGTCCGAGAGCAGGAGGGCGACGAGCTTTTCGGACTGATCGAAAACATCCGGCGGGCGGCCGTGCGCTTCTATCGACGCGACGACCCGAGCGGGCGCGCAGAAATGACCCATCTCGTCAGCACGCTCGACCCGCATCAGGCGATCGTCGTCACGCGCGCGTTCAGCTACTTCTCGCACTTCGCCAATATGGCCGAGGACGAGCACCACATCCGCCGGACGCGCGCGCACGCGCTCGCGGGCTCGCCGCCGCGCCCCGGTTCCGTCGCCCATGCGCTGGCGCGGATGCTGGATGCAGGCTGGCAGGCGGACAATATCGCCGGCTTGCTGAATGACGCGCTCATCAGCCCGGTGCTGACGGCGCATCCGACCGAAGTGCGGCGGCAATCGACCATGCGCCGTGAGCTGCAGATGGCCGAACTGCTCGACAAGCTCGACCGTGGCGGTTGGACCGATGAAGAGCGCCAGGAAATCCTCGACAAGCTGCGCCGCGCGGTGCTCGGCCTGTGGCAGACGAACCTCCTGCGGCAGACCAAGCTGACCGTGCTGGACGAGGTCGAGAATGGCCTGAGCTATTATGACCACAGCTTCTTCAAGGAGGTGCCGCGCCTGCACGAGTCGCTGAGCGATCAGCTGAACACAATTCGCCGGGGCAACAGTCTCGATGAGACGCAGCTGTACGCTGGCCTGCCGCCGCGCCCTGATGACGACGGTCTCGCGTGTTTCCTGCGGATCGGAAGCTGGATCGGCGGCGACCGCGACGGCAACCCCAACGTCGATGAAAACATCCTGCGCGAAACGCTGGACCGCCACGCGCGCAAGATCATCGGCTATTACCACTCCGAACTGGCGAAGCTGGAGGGCGAGTTGTCGCTGTCCAGCCGGCTTGTGAACGTCTCGCCGGAACTGACCGCCCTCGCCGATCAGTACGGCGAGGACAATGTGCATCTGTGCGTCGAGCCGTACCGCCGCGCGATCATCGTCATGCGCAAGCGGCTCGCGGCAACGGAAGCGCGGCTGCTCGGCCGGGCGAGCGAGCCGACCAACGATGAGCCCGCCTATGAGAGCGCCGCCGACTTCGCCGCCGACCTGGACACGATCCACGCCTCGCTGCTGGACAACGGCTCGGGCCGACTGACACGCGGCCGGTTGCGCTATCTGCGCCGGGCGGTGGATTGCTTCGGCTTTCATCTGGCGAGCCTCGACCTGCGACAGAACTCGGCCGTGCACGAGCAGGTCATCGCCGAACTCTTCGCCGCGGTCCGCCCGGAGCTGGACTACACGGCGCTGGACGAGGACGCACGTATCGAGCTGCTCTGCCGAGAGCTGCAGGAGCCGCGTCCGCTGGCGCGCCGCGACTGGGACTATTCCGAAACCACGCAGCGCGAACTGGCGATATTCGAGTGCGCGGCGGACGGGCGCGCTCGGCTCGGACCGTCGGCGATCACCACCTCGATCATCTCAAATACCGAGTCGGTGTCCGACCTGCTGGAACTCTCCGTGCTCCTGAAGGAAACTGGCCTGCTCACGCCCGCAAACGCGCCGGGCCTGCAGATCGTCCCGCTGTTCGAGACCATCGCAGACCTGCGCAA
>CAYYSM010000176.1:0-5706 GCA_964474225.1 uncultured Hyphomicrobiaceae bacterium | reverse complement strand
CGGCGCGCAGCACCATGGCGTTGCCGTCGCCCGTGCAGGTGTGCGCGCTGGTGCAGGAGTAATAGGCGCGGCCATAGCCGCCGGTGGCAAGGATCGTCTTGTGCGCGCGGATGCGGTGCACCGAGCCGTCATCCAGGCACAGCGCGACGACGCCGCGGCACACGCCGTCCTCGTCCATGATGAGGTCGAGCGCGAAATACTCGATGAAGAACTCCGCCGAATGCCGGAGGCTCTGGCCGTAGAGCGTGTGCAGCATGGCGTGGCCGGTGCGGTCGGCCGCCGCACAAGTGCGCTGGGCGGCCGGGCCTTCGCCGAACTGCGTTGTCATGCCGCCGAACGGGCGTTGGTAAATCTTGCCGTCCTCGGTGCGGGAAAACGGCATTCCGTAATGCTCCAGCTCATAAACCGCGGCCGGCGCATGGCGGCAGAGATATTCAATCGCGTCCTGATCGCCGAGCCAGTCGGACCCTTTCACGGTGTCGTACATGTGCCAGCGCCAGTCGTCCGGCCCCATGTTCCCCAGCGATGCGGCGATGCCGCCCTGCGCGGCGACGGTGTGCGAGCGCGTCGGGAACACCTTCGTGACGCAGGCGGTTTTCAGGCCCGCCTCCGCGCAGCCCAGCGTGGCGCGCAGACCGGAGCCGCCGGCGCCGACCACGACAACGTCATAGCTGTGGTCGTTGAAGGGGTAGGCGCGGCCGTTGACGCCCGGGGCGGACTTCGCCGCGCCGTTACCATTCGTCTGACTGTTCATTTGTTCAGGCTCCCAGGCTCAGCTTCAGCACGGCAAGCGCCAAAGCCAGTCCAACAAACACTGTGAAGAGCGCGTTCAAGATGTACGCGGCAAGCTTGTTGCCGGGCACATGCAGGTAGTCCTCGATGATGGACTGCATTCCGAGATACATGTGGTAGCCGACCGATCCGATAAGAAGGAGCATGAGGACGCTGGCGAGGGGTGCGGCAAAATACGCCTTCACCTCGGAATGGGGCGCGCCGGCCAGCGCGAACACTGTGTAGATCAGGAACGCCAGCGAGATGAGATTGGAAACGCCGGTCAGCCGCTGCCACCAGAAGTGGCCGGTCCCCTCATGCGCCGAGCCGCGCCCGCGCGCGCGGGCTAGCGGCGTAGGTGTCATTTGTCTCATAGCGCTCCCATTGTCATCAGCAAGGCGGCCCAGAACACAGCGGTGAGTGTGACGGAACCGAGGATCGTGCCCCAGGCAAGGCCGCGAATATGCGGTATCTCGAAGCCGTATCCGACGTCCCAGATGAAATGCCGGATCCCGCCCAGCATATGGTGGAACACCGACCAGCTCAGACCGAACAGGATCAGATAACCGATCGGCGAGCCGATCCAGTCCATTGTCACGGCATAAGCCTCCGGGCCGCTCGCCGCGGCGATCAGCCATGCCGCGAGCACCAGCATGCCGAGGTAGTTGGCCACCCCCGTCAAGCGGTGGAAGATCGACATCATCATCGAAATCAGGGGGCGGTAAATCTGCAGATGCGGCGACAGCGGCCGCTCATGGGCATGCTCGGACATAAGGCCTCTCGCAATCTTGGTCGTTACACACTTTTACCGCAATGCAATAATGAGATGCAACGTAGCGCGTAGACTGGTTTCGCGCGCGGCTCCCGGCTGGATCACCGAGGTCACAGTGCAGGGCGGCGCGGACGGCGCGCTTGCGACGTTATGACTGATTCGAGTGCGTTTCGGCGCGCGGCACGCGGAAGGGGTGGGTATGAGGCAGGCTGGGCTCGGAATTATCCTTGTGGCGGCGCTGGTGATTGCCAGCGCGGTGGCGGGACCGCGCGCAGAGGCGCGTGACCTGTACGGCGAAACCTTTGTCGACGGGGTGCCGCGAAGCTACACGGTTTTCCTTCCCGAAAGGGCGCGCGAGCGCGACGGCGGCGTGCCGGTCGTCATCGTGCTGCATGGCGGGCGCGGCGATGGGATGCGCGTGCGCCGTATCATGGGGCTTGACCGGGTGGCCGAGCGTGAAGGCTTCGCCGTCGTCTACCCGGACAGTCTCGGGCGCGGCTGGAACGATGGGCGCGGCTTCCATCGCGGGCGCAGCGACGATGTCGCGTTTCTGATACGGCTGAAAAGGAGCCTTGTGAGGCGCGGCCTCGCCGATCCCGACCGCGTGTTCGTCGCGGGCGTGTCGAATGGCGGCATGATGGTGCACCGCCTTGCCTGCGAGGCGCCGGGGGCGTTCGCGGGCTTTGCGTCGATCATCGCCAACATGCCGGTGCGCGTCCTCGACCGGTGCGCGCCGGACCGGCCCGCGCCGATGATGGTCATCAACGGCACGGATGACCGGATCGTCCCCTACGATGGCGGCGGCGTCGGCTTTGCCGGGCGGCGCGGCGCGGTCGTGTCGACCTTCGAGACCGTGGAGTTCTGGCGCGCGCATAACGGCTGCTATGGCCGGCCGGGCCGCCGGATGATGCCGGATCGCGATCCGCGCGACGGGTCTCGTGTGGTGATGTTCTTCAGCACTGACTGCCGCGGCGCGCCTGTGCTCCTTCTGCGCGTGCAGGGCGGCGGCCACCGGGTGCCGGGCTCGCCCATGCGCGATCTGCCGTTCCTGCCAGAGCGCGCGCTCGGTGCGCAGAACAACGACATTTCGACCGCCGAGGTCATCACGCGCTTTTTCGCGGGGCTTGACCGCACCAGTTAACAAACGTGCTTTGCGCGGCTGCCGACCTCCCTTATCGTGATTGCCAAGTCAGCTTGGGGACGAGTCATGTGGCTGCTCATTTGCGTTCTATTTCTGTGCTCCACGCCGGGCGCGGCGCTGGCGCTGCCGCCCCTGCCGCCGGCCGAGAGTTGGGTGGTCTATCAGAACGAGCGGTTCGGCTACCGGCTGGCCTATCCTGAGAGCTGGTTCGAGCCGGGGCCGGTTTCGGCCAACGGCGACGGCCGCGCCTTCATGACGCCGGATGGGCGCGCCCGGATCGTGGTTTTCGGCGCGCACAATTCGGAACGGCTGGGCTTGCGCGAATATCGCGAGACGCTTCTCCGCGACTATGACGGCTATGATGAGCTGACCTATAGCCCTGTCGGCAACACCTGGTTCGTGCTGTCCGGCTATCGCGGCGACACGATCTATTATCAGAAGGTCATGTTCTCCTGCGCCGGGCGCATCATCAATGTGCTGTCGATCAGCTTTCCCGAAGCCGACAAGCCGCAGTTCGCGCCGCTGGTTGAGGGGGTCGAAGACCGCTTCCGCCCCGGGCTCGGCTACGACACGCCGCGCGGCTGCGGTTAGCGCGGCATGACCACCCAGTAGTCCAGGTCAAGGACGACGCTGGGGTCGAAGGTTGCGTCCCCGGCCTTGTAGGGAAAATCAAGGCAGGCCCGGTTTTTCGTCGCCACCGTGCGCAGCCGCAGCGCGCCAATGTCGCCGCGCCCTTTGATCCCCGCGCGGGCCAGCACCTCCGACCATGCGAAAATCGTGTCCCCGGCGAACACCGGCCCGACATGCCGCCCGCCATTGATCGCGGTGATGTGGAAGGCGTTGGCCAGCCCGTTGAAGGTCAGCGCCCGCGCCAGCGAGATCACGTGCCCGCCATAGACCAGCCGGCGGCCGAAGCGCCCGTCCTTCTCGCTGTGCTGGTTGAAGTGGACCCGCGCGGTGTTCTGAAACAGCCGGGTGGCCATCTGGTGCTCGGCTTCCTCGATCGTGATGCCGTCGAAATGGTCGATGCGCTCGCCCGGTTCATAGTCGTCCCAGCGGTGAGGGGAGCCGGCGAGCTTCGTGTCGTAGCCCTCCATCTGCAGTGGGGGAACGGCAGCGGCGAGCTGTTCCGCGGGCACCTCTTCTGGCAGGTCGGGCACGACAGTCTCCGGCGCTGGGCTTTCCGGGTCGCGCTTGTTGACCATCACCCAGCGCACATAGTCCAGCACCACGCCGCCATGCTGATTGCGGCCGGTCGAGCGGACATAGACCACGCCAATGCGGCCGCTGGAATTCTGCTTCAGCCCGATGACTTCGGACGTCGTGCTGAGCGTATCGCCCGGATAGACCGGATTGAGGAACCGGCAATCGGCATAGCCCAGATTGGCCGCGGCGTTCAGCGAGATGTCGGGCACGGTCTTGCCAAATACCGTGTGGAAGACCAGCAGATCGTCCAGCGGCGCGCTCGGATAGCCGATCTTCTGCGCGAAACTGTCGGCGCACTGCACGGCGAAGCGCGAGCCGTAAAGCGCGGTGTAGAGCGCGGCGTCGCCTGAGGTTAGCGTGCGGGGCGTGGCGTGGATGATGGTCTGGCCGAGCGTGAAATCCTCGAAGAAGTTGCCTGTGCTGGTTTTCTCGGCCATGCGCGATGCTCCAGTCTGTCCAGTTTCGCGGGGCTGCCCCGATGGGGATTGGCGGGATAGTAACGGCTTGGACATGCTGCCGACAACCGGCATGGCACCGCGTATGAAAAAGGGCCGCGGCGGGATTGGCACGCGCTCAAAACGCCTTTATCAGTAGCGCGCAAGGCTTTGCGGACAAGGAATGAGGACGAGCGATGCATCTAGGCATTCTGACCGGCGGCGGCGACGTGCCGGGGCTGAACGCGGCGATCAAGGCGGTGACGGAGGAGGCGGCTGCGCGCGGCTGGTCCGTGACGGGTCTGCGCCGGGGCTGGGCCGGGCCGCTGAACATCGACCCGGACAACCCGGAGACCGTGAACGCGTGGACGATCGCGCTGACGCCCGATGTCGTGCGCGACAAGGATCGCGCGGGCGGCACCTTTCTGCACACCTCGCGCACCAAGCCCTCGGCCACGGCGGTCAAGGATCTGCCGCAGCATTTGCGCGGCCAGTTCGCCGGCAAGCCGGAGGATGAGAAGGTCGACTGCACCGATCACGTTTTGCGCGTGCTCGAGCACCTGAAGATCGACGTGCTGGTCGCGATCGGCGGCGATGACACGCTTTCCTATGCGTCGCGTCTGCACGCCGAAGGCGCGCCGACGATGTGCATCCCCAAAACGATGGACAACGACGTCTTCGGCACGGACTACTGCATCGGCTTTTCCACCTGCGTGAACCGCGGCGTCGAACTCATCACGCGGCTGCGCAGCCCGGCGGACAGCCATGAGCGGATCATGGTCGTGGAGATGTTCGGGCGCTATTCCGGGGAATCCGCGCTCATCACCGGCTATCTTGCGGGCGTGGACCGCATCCTGATTGCCGAGGTGCCGTTCGACGGCGACAGGCTGGCGCGCATGGTTGCGGAAGACCGCGCGCAGAACCCGCAGCATTACGGCGTCGTCGTTGTCTCCGAGGGCGCGCATTTCGAGGGGGGCAGCATCGTCGAGAGCGGCCCGGCGGACGCCTACGGCCACCGCAAGCTGGGCGGCATCGGCCAGGACGTCGGCGATGTCATCAAGGCTCATGGCATCAACGTGATGAACCAGAACCTCGCCTATCTGCTGCGCGCGGGCATGCCTGACGCAATGGATCTGATGGTCGGGCGCAACTTCGGAACCATGACCGTGCAACTGCTCGATGAGGGCAAGCGCGGTCTGATGATGTCCATCGAGGATGGGCAATACACCACCAAGCCGGCCGACATCAGCACCAAGGGGCGGCGGCTCGTCGATGTCGACATGCTCTACGACCCGGACCAGTACCGCGCGCGGATCAAGCGGGTCGAGGGCCTGCCGATGTTCCTGAAATAGCGCGTTTTCAGCAAAAGTGGGAACCGGTTT
>CAYYSM010000175.1:0-5710 GCA_964474225.1 uncultured Hyphomicrobiaceae bacterium | reverse complement strand
GCCCGACCATCTGCCGCTTCGGCGAGGGCAGCGCGCGGCGCACCTCGAACCCGCCCAGATCGCGTGCGCGCGGGACGATAATGGTTTCGATGCGGTCGAGGTCGTCAGCCGACGGGCAGACGGGGTCAAGGGCGGGGTTCCAACTCATTGCACGCTCCAGTCAGGTGCGGAAAGTGCGCACGTTAGCAATAATGGCACGCGGTCTCCAATTCTCGACCATTTTTATTGGTTATTCGGCCCGCCGCTGGACCACGCGCACCCCGTCGCTGAGCCGGTCGCTCGGATATAGGATCACCTCATCGCCCGCGGCCAGCCCATCGGTGACTTGCGCCCACTCGAAATTGCGCGCGCCGAGTTCGAGCCTTTGAAGCTGCGCGCGGCCTTCCTCGCGCACGAACACCGCCCAGTCGTCGCCGCGCCGGAACAGCGCGCTGACAGGCACGCGCAGCACATTGGTCGCCTCGTTGACGACGATGCGCACGATCACGCGGAACTCGTGGCCAAGTTGTTGCCACGCTTCCGGCGGCGACGTGATGTCGAGCCACACCTTGACCCGCTGCTCCTCGATGCCGAGCGCGGAGACCTCCTCGAAGGCCGAGCGGTCGATACGGCGCACAACCGCATCAAGAGGCTGTCCGCCCCATTCGGTGATGATGGCGCGGTTGCCCACCTCGACCTTCACCGCGTCGCGTGACAACAGCTCCGCGATGATCTCCAGATCGCGCGGATCGCCGATGTCGAGCAGCGGCGCACCGGCCTGCACCACCGTCTCGCTCTCCTGATGGATTTCCAGCACCGCGCCGCTCTCCGGTGCCGGCACTCTCAGGCAGCAGCGACCGTTCGGCAACGAATAGACCGCAGGCGGATCGAGCAACGCGGCCTTGGCCTGCTCCAACTCCTTTTCCCGCAGTTCGACCTCGGCTTCAGCGCTTTGCACGGCGGCGCTGGCCGCGCGCGCTTCCATGCGGGTCTCGTCCAGTTGGCGCTGCGTGACGGTGCGGCCGACTTCGAGACTCTCCAGCCGTTCGAGCTGGCTGGTCCAATAATCGGCCATGCTCTTGGACCGCTCCAGCTTGGCCTTGGCGAGCCGCAACTGAGCCTCGGCAGCCCTCACCGCCGCCTGACGCATCTGCACCGTGCGGTCATCGAGAAAGCCGGTCACGGCCGGAACGATCGAGGCGACGACTGTCTCGCCCGCCTTGACCTCATCGCCGACTTCGACTGGCGACCGCTGGACCGTCCCCGCGACGGGCGAGGACACGCTGTACACCTCGCGCACCTGCGAGACGCCCTCGTCCTCGACCGTGACGACCACATCCCCGCGCCCGATCTTCGCCGTGTCCACAGGGATCGGCTCCGGCCAGAAGCCGTAGGCAACCAGCGCGGCCGCGCCCGCTGCGAGCGCCGCCCAGGCTATCCGCTTGCGCCAAACCCGCCCCATCTCATGCCCTCGTTTTCAGCACCGCGATCAGGTCCATCCGCGCGATCCGCCAGCGCATGATCACCGCCGAGGCCAGCGTGGAGACGATCGCCACGATCGCCGCCTTTGCGTAGGTATCCCGGTCGACGATCAGCGGCACGCGGTACAGCTCCGTCTCCATGCCCGCCGCGACCGCGCCGGCGAGAATATACCCCGCGACCCAGCCGATGGGTATCGCGATCAGCAGCAAAACGATGACCTCGCCGAACAGGATCAGCATCACTTCCCCTTGCGTGAAGCCGAGGATGCGCAGACTCGCCAGTTCGCGCCCGCGCTCGGAAAGCTGGATGCGCACGCTGTTATAGACGACGCCAAAGGCGATGATTGCCGAGAGCGCGATGAACATGGCGGTCATGGTGTTGATGTTCTCGGCCAGCGTGTCGCGGAAGGACTGCCGCGACTTGTTCAAAAGCGCGATGGAGGACACCGCGGGCGTCTCCTTCACGGCGTCGTAGAGCGCGGGCAGCTTCGTCTCGTCCACCTTTATGTTCGCGCCGGAGACCACGTCGCCGTCGCCCATAAGGTCGTTCAGCAGCGCCAGATCCATATGCGCGCTCAGCCCCAGATACGCCTGGCTGATGCCGGTGACTGGCAGCAGAACCTCGCGCCGCCGAGCGGTTTTAAATTCGACGCGGACCAGGTCGCCGCGCCCGACATCGAACAGGTCGGCCAGCATCTCCGACAGAACGATGCCGATGTCGGGCACCGTCATCGGCCGGAAGGCGGGATCGAGCAACTGGGTCAACTCCGCGTCAGGCGACAGACCGATGACCCCCACGCGCTCTTCGTTCAGCCCGTGGCGTAACGTGACCGGGACCGTGCGATAAGGTTCCGCGCGCATCACGCCGGGCAGGTTGGCGACGTCGTAGCGGGCGCGGCTGTCCTTGATGTCGTTGAAGCTGAGCGAGATGTCCTGCCGGCTGGTCTGGGAATAGGTGACGTCAATGACGTAGTCGACCGAGTCCATCCCATAGAACGACACGATCAGCAGGGCGACAGATGCCGCGATCCCGGTGGTGGTCAGGATGCTGCGCACGGGAAAGCGGATGATGTGCCGCCCGATCATCAGCGTGGACTGTCGCACATGCCGCGTCAGGCCGCTGCGGCTCAGCCATGTCTTGGCGTAGCGGGTCGGCGGTGGCGGCTGCATCGCCACGGCCGGGGGCAGGCGCACGACGCCGCGCACCGCCTGAAGCGTGCCCAGCAGCGCCGCCGCGAAGCTTACCCCCGCCGCGATCAGGTAGATGCTGGTCGGCAACAGGAACACGAGGAACGGGAAATTGAAGAATTCGGTGTAGAGCTGTGTCAGCTCGTGTCCAAGCCAGGTTCCGCCTGCGAAGCCGATGGCGACGCCCAGCACCGTCACCGTGCTCACAAACTTGATATAATAGAAGCCGACTTCGCGGGATGGGTAGCCGAGCGCCTTCAGCAACCCGATCTGCTCGCGCTCCAGCGTGATGAGCCGCGCCAGCGTCATGTTCAACAGGAAGGCCGAGACGGCAAGGAAGATCGGCGGGATGATGTAGGCCATCGCGCCAAGCTGCTGCAACTCGGCATCGATGAAGGCGTGGGAGAGCTGGTCGTCGCGCGTGTAGCTGTCCTGCCCGCCATACGGCTCCAGCAGGCGGTCGATGCGCGCCATGACCGCCTCGGGCTCCGCTCCGCTCATCAGCTTCACGCTGACATCGTTGAACGCGCCTTCCAGGTCGAGCGCGGCCGCGGCCGCGTCGTAGCGCATCCACAGCACGCCGGTGCGCCGGTCGTCCGGCACCAGATCGCCCGGCCCAAGCGTGTAGATGAACTCCGGCGACAGGACCACGCCGACGATCGCCAGTTCGCGCTTGCGTCCATTGATGATCGCGCTGATCCGGTCGCCGGCGCGGAAGCCATGCGCCTCGGCAAAGGACTCGTTGACGGCGATCTCGCGCGTTGACAGCGGCTCGGGCAGGCGGCCTTCGCGGATATGCACGCGGTTGAGCGAGGATTCGCCGGTCTCGGGGATCGAGATCAGCTTGCCGGTCGCCGGCTCAGGCATCCCCTCGATGTCGAGCAGGACAGCCGATACCGCGCGCGTCTCCACATCTGCCACGCCGGGGATGCTGGCGATCTCATCCGCGACATAGTTGGGCACGCGCTTGGCGGTGGCGAAGATATCGGCGAAGCGGTAGCGCTCGTAATAGGCGCGGCGCGTCTCCTCCAGCGAGCTGTAGGCGCCGAGCGCAAGGATTAGCGTGGCGACGCCCGAGGCGATCACCATCGCGATCGCAAGCGCCTGCCCGCGCGCGTGCCACAGATCGCGCAGCAGTTTGCGGTTCAACGGCGACAAGGAGAGGAAAGTGCCGCGCATTGGCTCACCACCTCAACTCGGACGGCTCGATCTTCTCCGCGATCTGCTCGATCTCCTGAACCTGCCCGTCGCGGAAATGGATGACGCGGTCAGCGATCTTGCGGATCGCGACGTTGTGGGTGATGAGCGCCGTCGTCGTGCCGAGCTGTTCATTCACATCCACGAGCGCCTGAATGACGACGATGCCGGTCTTCGAGTCGAGCGCGCCGGTCGGCTCGTCGCAGAGCAGCACGCGCGGGCGCTTGGCGATCGCGCGGGCGATGGCGACGCGCTGTTGTTCGCCGCCAGACAGCTCGGAGGGAAAGTGGCCCATCCGGTCCTTGAGGTGGACGATCTCAAGCGCCTCTTCCGGGCGCATCGGGTCTTCTGCGATCTCGGTGACCAGCGCGACGTTTTCCAGCGCCGTCAGGCTCGGAATCAGGTTGTAGAACTGAAAGACGAAGCCGACGCTCTCGCGCCGGTAGGCGGTCAGCCCTGCCTCGTCGAGATCATTCAGCCGCTGCCCCTCGAATGCGACATAGCCGGAGGTCGGCTTGTCCAGTCCGCCGATGATGTTCAGAAACGTTGACTTGCCGGAGCCAGAGGGGCCGAGCAGCACGCTGATCTGCCCGGCGTACAGTTCCAGCGTGACGCCGCGCAGCGCGTGCACCTCGCTGGCGCCGCTGCCATAGACCTTGGTTACATCGTGGACGTCGAAGACGACGTGCCGCGTTTCGGTTTCAGTGACCATCAGGGGCCGATGCTGCCGCGATACGAATGACAAGACACTGTTTATGACAGGCTCGCGGCGGCGTCATTGACAGCGCGCAAAAGCGGCTCAATAGAGCACCTCGGCGACGACCGCCATGCAGTCGCCTGCCTTGACCAGTCCGGGGAAGTGCCGCGCGGCGAGGATGCCGTCGCGCTTTGCCGCGTAACTGACGGGCGGCACGCCGGTGCGGTCGGTCGGCCAGACCCGCGCTACCTCCTCGCCCTGGCGCACGTAGTCGCCCAGATCGGCGGTCGGCTCGATCAGCCCGTCATGCTCGGCGAAGACGAAGCAGTCGCTGTCCGGCATGTCCATCTCGATGCTTGGAGCCTTCTCCGGCGTGCCGTCGAGAATGCCGGCGTGGATCAGCAGATTGCGCGCGCCCTTCCTCGCGACGCGGATCAGGCGCGCGGTTGAGGTGCCGCCGCCGCCCAGTTCCGTCGTGACGAACACTTTGCCCTGCGCCTCGACATCGCTGTCGTACATCCCGGCGCTGTCGATCTCCAGCAGCCGCATGCTGTAGGGTGCGTTGAAGGCGCGCATCGCGGCCATGCAGGCGGCTTCCTGTTCCTTGTCCTCCAGGATGTGCGCGGCCGCGAACGGGATGAAGTCGAGCGTCTTGCCGCCGGAGTGGAAGTCGAGCACGACATCGGCCATCGGTACCAGCGTGCTGTGGAAGTAGTGCGCGATCTTCTCCGTCACCGTTCCGTCCGGGCGCCCGGGGAAGCTGCGGTTGAGGTTGCCGCCGTCGATGGGAGAGGTGCGGCTCGCGGCACGGAAGGCCGGATAGTTGAAGGCCGGCACGATGATGACGCGGCCCGAGATGCTGCTCGGGTCGAGCGTCGCGGCGAGGTTGTGCAGCGCCACCGGCCCTTCGTACTCGTCGCCGTGGTTGCCCCCGGTGAACAGCGCGGTCGGGCCGTCGCCGCGCCGGATCACGCTGATCGGGATCATCACCGAGCCCCAGGCTGAGTCGTCCCGGCTGTAAGGCAGGCGCAGGAAGCCGTGGTGCGCACCGTCCTGATCGAACGGGATCGTCGGTGTTATGGGGTTCTGCTTGGACGGCATCATGTGTTCCTTCGTCATTGCCGGACTTGATCCGGCAATCCAGCCAAGCGACTTAAGAGCTAGAGGT
>CAYYSM010000174.1:0-5718 GCA_964474225.1 uncultured Hyphomicrobiaceae bacterium | reverse complement strand
AAATACGGCGAGGATGGCGGCTTCGTGCGCATTGTCGCCGGGCGCGAGGGCGGCAAGGAGCCGATGGTCAACGTTGCGGTAATCGACAACGGCCCCGGCATTCCCGAGGAGCACCTGCCGCGCCTGACCGAACGCTTCTATCGGGTAAACGTCGCGGACAGCCGCGATCGCGGCGGCACAGGGCTGGGTCTGGCCATTGTCAAACACGTGCTGAACCGGCATCGCGGCCAGTTGCGCATCGTCTCGAAGCCTGGCGAAGGCTCGCGCTTCACTGTCCTGCTGCCGGAGCACAAGCAAGCCAGCGGCAAGCACCGGACCGCCGCCGCCAGCCCAGCGGAGGCGCCCATCGCGCCACCTCGGGAAAGTGCCGAAAATCTCGCAAAATCAATCTCCTAGACTGTCATAAAAGAATTAATCGTAGCCTGTAATGTCCACTCCAGAAAGGTTGGAAAGCAGCCTTTCTTATCCAGCATGTCGAAAAGACAGGGAGAGCAAATGAATACGAAGTTTGTAGCGTTCACTGCGGCTGCGGCCGTGGCTGGCGCGATGGTTTCTGGCCCGGCGTTCGCCCGTGACCAGATCAGCGTTGTTGGTTCGTCCACCGTGTTCCCGTACAGCCAGGCGGCTGCCGAGGAATACGCCAACAAGACCGGCAACAAGGCGCCTGTCGTGGAGTCCACCGGCACCGGCGGCGGCATGAAGATTTTCTGTCAGGGTATCGGCGTTGATCATCCGGACCTTACCGGTGCCTCGCGCGCGATGAAGGACACCGAGAAGGCGCTTTGCGAAGAAAACGGCGTCACCGACATCACCGAAGTGCAGATCGGCTCTGATGGTCTGTCAATCGCCGTTTCTCGTGAAGGTGTCGCGCTGGACCTGACCGAGACCGAGATTTACCTGGCTCTGGCCGCGGAAGTTCCGGTTGACGGTGAACTGGTCGCCAATCCTTACCAGAAGTGGAGCGATATCAACCCGGACCTGCCGGACATGGAGATCATCGCTTACGGCCCGCCGCCGACCTCTGGCACGCGCGACGCTTTCGTCGAGCTGGCCCTGCATGACGGCTGCAAGGCGATGGACTTCTTCAAGGACGCCAGCAAAGACATGATCAAGGAAAAGTGCTCGCCGATGCGCCAGGATGGCCCGTTCATCGAGGCTGGCGAGAATGACAACCTGATCGTTCAGCGTCTTGAGGCTGACCCGAAAGCGTACGGCATCTTCGGCTATTCCTTCCTGTATGAAAACCAGGACAAGCTGAAGGGCGTCTCGGTCAACGGTGTTCAGCCGGGCTTCGACACCATCGAATCGGGCGATTACGACATCTCCCGTCCGCTATTCTTCTATGTCAAGAACGCGCATCGCGGCGTGATCCCTGGTCTGGAAGAGTTCGTCGCTGAATATGCCAGCGAAGCTGCGATGGGCCCGGGTGGCTACCTGTCTGAGCGCGGCATGGTTCCGCTCGGCGACGCGAAGCGCAAGGAAGTTCAGGAAGCCGCTGTGAACGGCGTGAACAACGTCTTCAAATAAGCTTTCCAGAGGGCGGGGCCGGCTTGCACGCTGGCTCCGCCTGTCTTTATGTTCGGTTCGATTTACGCAGCGCTAGGGTAGCCTTATGTTCACCACCGTATTGCTGACAATCATTGTTCTTAGCGCATTCGGGTATTTCTACGGGCGCTGGACGGCCGTCAAGCAGGGCGGACACAGCCGGCATCTTCACTCGCTGCCGGGATACTACGGCGCGTACATCGCCGCCTGGATCAGCATCCCGTCTTTATTGATCGCTTTCTTTTGGATATTTCTTCAGGACTCGGTCATCAATCAGCTCCTGCTTGGCACCATGCCGTCCGAGCAGATCGAGGGCCTGTCCTCCAGCCAGATCGACCTTATACTCACCGAAGTCCAACAGGTTGCTGCCGGCAATATTTTCGGCGAGCCGGAACCGTACATCGAACGCGCCGCGCAGACCTACAATCGCTGGCAGGAGCTTGCCGAGGTGGCGATGTGGGTCGCCGCGTTCTCGGTTGGTCTGATCGGTCTGCTCGTGACCCGCTGGCGGGTCTCGCCCGAGTTTCGCGCGCGCCAGGCGTTCGAGCGGGTGCTCACTGGCATTATCATCACATGCTCGGTCCTCGCCATTCTGACGACTTTGGGCATCATCCTCTCGCTTGGCTTTGAGGCATGGCGATTTTTCCTCCGGGTTGACCCCGTGCAATTCCTGAGCAGCCTTCGCTGGGAGCCGCAAATTGCTCTGCGCGAGGATCAGGCCACGGCAGGCGGTCAGTTCGGCATGATCCCGGTACTGACAGGTACGCTGTTGATCGCGGGGATTGCGCTGGCGGTCGCGGTTCCGATCGGTCTTGCGTCGGCCGTTTACCTGACGGAATATGCCAGCAAGCGTGTTCGCGCCGTCATCAAGCCCTTGATCGAGATCCTGTCGGGCGTACCGACGGTGGTTTACGGCTTCTTCGCAGTGCTGGTCGTCGCACCAGCTATGCGCGAGTTTGGCGTGTCGATCGGTGTTGACATCGCGCCGAACAGCGCGCTCGCTGCGGGTTCTGTGCTCGGCATCATGATCATCCCGTTCATCTCCTCGCTGTCCGATGATGCGCTTGGGGCTGTCCCACAATCCATGCGCGATGGCGCCTACGCGATGGGCGCCACGCGGGGCGAAACGATCACTGGCGTGCTGTTCCCCGCCGCGCTGCCGGGGATCGTCGGCGGCATCCTGCTGGCCGCCAGCCGGGCGATCGGCGAGACCATGATCGTCGTCATGGCTGCGGGTATCATCGCGCGCCTCACGCTCAACCCGCTGGAGCCGGTGACCACCGTGACGGTCCAGATCGTGACGCTGCTCATCGGTGATACCGAGTTCGATAATCCCAAGACCCTTGCCGCATTTGCGCTGGGCTTGCTTCTCTTCGTGGCCACCTTGGTGCTCAACGTCATCGCGCTGCGCGTTGTACAGAAATATCGGGAAAAATATGAGTGATGTGACCCTCGGCGAGACCTTTCGTGCGCACGACTGGGCCTCGGAAACAGCACAAAAGCGCGTCAAGAAACGCTACCGGCAAGACCGCATCCTGCAGGCCGTCGGCATCATTGCGATCGCTCTGGCGCTGCTTATGCTCGGCATCCTGTTCGTTTCGCTGACGATCACGGGCTATTCCGCGCTGAGCCAGTCGAAAGTCACCATACCGGTTACGCTCAACGCGGACGAGTTTGACAGGGAAAACCTGAACCGGGGCAACTATCGCAAGATCGTGCGCGACGGGTTTGCGAGCTACTTCCCCGACGTCGAGGGGCGCCGAGAGCAGACCGAACTGTTCAAGATCATGACGGCGCAGGCCGCCACGGTGCTGCGCGAGAATGTGGTGAGCAACCCGGATTTGCTCGGTACGTCGTTCGAACTCGCGGTGCCATTGTCCGACCCGTTCGACCAGCTCCACAAGGGCGTCATCCCGCGCTACATCGACCGGCTGAATTCGGGGCAGATCGCGGCGCTGGACCACCTCAACGACCATCGCAAGGGGCTGACTGGCGGCGAAGATGCGCTGCGTGTCGAGGCTGGTCAGACTTTTGCGCGGATCGACGTTCCCGTTAAGCAGCAATTCGTCAATCCGGAAAATCCGTCAGATATCGACGTCGACGGGATGCTGCGATCGGCCCTGCGCGATATCTACGCGGGCCTGCCGTATGACTATGCGAAAATTTTCGAGGACAAGGCGCGCGCGGAGTTATCGACGTATCTTGATGAAAACCCGAATGTCATCGGTGAGACGATAACGGTCGATCTGCCGATCTCGGATGTCTTCGACGAGTATCACCGGACTGGCGAAGCGCCGATGCTGAACCCGGTGTTCGCGTCCGAGCAGCAGCTTGGTTATTACGACCGGCTGGTGGAGCAGGGCGTGATGTCCCGGCCCGTCAACTGGGAGGTGTTCACGCGTGCGGACAGCCGCTTCCCGGAGTTGGCGGGGCTTGTCGGCGCGATCGCCGGATCGTTCTTCGCACTGCTGGTGTGTTTTCTGATCAGCTTCCCGGTCGGCATTGCGGCGGCGATCTACCTTGAAGAATTCGCGCCGAAAAATCGCTGGACCGATTTGATCGAGGTGAACATCAACAATTTGGCCGCAGTGCCTTCGGTGGTGTTCGGTCTGTTGGGGCTTGCGGTGTTCATCAGCTTCTTCGGTCTGCCCCGTTCGGTTCCGCTGGTTGGTGGTATGGTGCTTTCGCTGATGACGCTGCCGACCATCATCATCTCGACGCGGGCCGCGCTAAAGGCTGTGCCGCCGTCCATCCGCGAGGCGGCGCTGGGCGTGGGCGCATCGAAGCATCAGGTCGTCATGCATCATGTCTTGCCGCTCGCCATGCCGGGCGTACTCACCGGCACCATCATCGGGCTGGCCCAGGCGCTGGGGGAGACCGCGCCGCTGCTGCTGATCGGCATGAACGCCTTTATCCCGGCGATCGACCAGGTCGGCATCCTGGAGCCGGCGACATCTCTGCCCACCCAGATTTACAGCTGGGCTGACAGCCCGGAGCGCGGTTTCGTTGCCCGCACCTCGGCTGCTATCCTTGTGCTGCTGGGATTTCTCGTCATCATGAACGGACTGGCGATTTACCTGCGGCAGAAGTTCCAGAAACGCTGGTCCTGATGCCAGCGTGGCCGCAACCGAAACACGCTTGGAAAAGAGAGTAGACCCGTGGACCAACACAGCACACCGACAGCTTTCGCCACACCCGACACCATGGCGCCCAGCGCGGCAAAGGTCGATGCCCGCAGTGTCAACGTCTTCTACGGTACGACGCAAGCCATCAAGGATGTCAGCCTGAAAATCCGCGATCGCTCGGTCACAGCCTTCATCGGTCCGTCGGGCTGCGGCAAGTCGACCTTCCTACGCTGCATCAACCGGATGAATGATCCGATCGACGGCGCGCGCGTCGAGGGTGAAATCGTCGTCGATGGCCAAAACATATATGCCCCGCACATTGATCCGGTGCAGTTGCGCGCGCGCGTCGGCATGGTGTTCCAGAAACCAAACCCGTTTCCGAAGTCGGTATTCGAAAACGTCGCTTATGGTCCGCGCATTCACGGCCAGGCCAGCTCAAAGAGCGAACTGGAAGATATCGTGGTTGAAGCCCTGAAGCGCGCCGGCCTTTTTGAAGAGGTCAAGGACCGCCTCCAGGAGCCGGGCACCGGGCTTTCCGGCGGCCAGCAGCAGCGTCTGTGCATCGCCCGCGCAATCGCCGTTAACCCGGAAGTTATCCTCATGGATGAGCCAGCTTCTGCACTCGACCCGATCGCATCAGCGAAAATCGAGGAACTGATTGACGAGTTGCGCAAGAATTATTGCATCGTCATTGTCACGCACTCGATGCAACAAGCTGCCCGCGTCTCCCAGCGCACCGCTTTTTTCCATCTTGGCTATCTGGTCGAAGAAGGCGAGACGAACCAGATCTTTACCAATCCGAAAGACGAGCGCACGCAGGATTACATCACCGGGCGCTTTGGCTAAATCTGTCAGCCGCAAAGTGTGTCTTGGACAAGGAGCGGCACAACGTCATGGAACAGCATACAGTCAGCTCATACGAACAAGAGCTTAAGGCGCTGGATGCGAAAATCGCGCATATGGGCGGGTTGTGCGAGCAGCTGCTTGCTCAGGCCATCGAGGCACTCGAAAAAAACGATCCCGGGCTGGCCGAAAATGTCATCTCGCG
>CAYYSM010000173.1:3171-5835 GCA_964474225.1 uncultured Hyphomicrobiaceae bacterium | reverse complement strand
TCTCATTACGCCACTCCATGAACCAGTCCTTCGGCCGCCCGCCCCGGCAGCGGGTCAGCATCGCGTGCCAGCGCGTACGCCCGGGCGCGCGGGCGTCGTAAGCATCCGGCGGTCCGGGCGCGCGGGCGATGCGCCAGCGCGTGGCGGCGGTGCTGGGCTGGGCGCTGTCCGGCGGGATCAGCAGAAGAACCGGAGTTTGCGTGATGGCGGCGGCGCGGCTGAGGCGCTGGGTCTGCTTGAAGCCGGGCGCGCTGGTCTCGCCCACGACGGCCAGCAGGCAGCCGGCGCGCGCGCCTTCTTCCATCGTCCAGAGCGCGTCCTGCGCCTTGTCCGCGTCGACGAACAGCAGGCTGGCGGGGTCGAGGCCGAAGGCGCGCAGTCCGTGGCCGTAGAGCGCGCCGAATTCGCGCCGGGCGAAGCGGCTCCGGCTCCACAGGATCGTGCGCGCGGCGGTGCGCGGGTGCGGCGGCAGCAGCTTCAACAGGCCGAGGCAGAAGCCGATTGCGGCGGTTATGTCGGGGTAGGCGTCGGCCGTGATCTCATGCAGCGCGCCGCGCGCCAGTTGCCCTTCGGGCAGGGCGGCGTCCACCTGGGGCAGATCGAAGCGCCACGGCGCGGCCGCCGCCTCGCCGGTGTTCGCCTCTGGGGCGGCTTCCAGCGCGCCCACCTCCCGGCGCAGCTCATCGAGCAGCCGGGCGCGATCGCTCCGGGGCGCGGCGTCGCGCGTGTGTTGCGCCTCGTGCGCGGGGGTTGATCGGCTCATGCGGGTAAAACAATCCGTTCGGGCAGCGCGCCCATGTTCCTGTTTCGTTCTACATGAACGCGCGCCGCCGATCAAGCCGCCCGGATTGTCGCACCGTCTCCGGCTGACCCGAGGCAGGGAGCAGCCAGGCCGTCAGCCATGCCGCGTTATTGCGCCACGTAGCCACCGTCTATGACAAGCTCTGCGCCCGTGACGAAGCCTGCGTCGTCGGAGGCGAGATAGGCGATGCCCGCCGCGATGTCCTCGGGTTTGCCGACATGGCCGATCGGGTGACGCTTGTCGAGCGCGGCCCGGAAGTCCTCAACGCTTTGCCCCGATCCCTTTGCCAGGTCCTCGACCAGCGGCGTCCAGATGAAACCCGGATGGACCGAATTCACCCGGATTTTCTCCTTCGCGTACATCACGGCGTCCGTTTTCGTCATCTCGCGCACAGCGCCCTTGGAGGCGTGATAGGGCGGAATGTCCGGCGCACCGACGATGCCATAGATCGAGGACAGGTTGATGATGCTGCCGGCGCCGGCTTCGCGCATGAGGGGGATGGCATGCTTGGTGCAGAAGAAGACGCCGTCCACATTCACGGCCATGACCTTGTCCCACTCTTCGGCCGCGACCTCGTGGGTCGGCTTGTCCACGCCCGCGATGCCGGCATTGTTAACCAGCACGTCGAAGCGTCCCCAGTGGCCCTTCACGTCAGCGAACACGCTGCGCACTGCGCTCTCGTCTGTCACATCGAGGTGCCAGAACCGCGCGTCGCCGCCGTTCGCCTGAATTTCTTGCGCAACCTTTTGTCCGTCCTCATCGCGGATGTCGGTCACAGCGACCTTTGCGCCTTCCTCGGCCAGCCGCATGCAGGTGGCCGCGCCGATGCCGTCACCGCCACCCGTCACGAGGCAGACCTTTCCGTTGAGCCCTCTCATTCAGCTCCTCCTTTCTCGGCGCCAATAAAGGCGCGACGGCCTTTTCAGACTAAGACATGCAAGGAGGTAACACGGACCCTCGGGCGCGAGTTCCAGACGAGCGGCGACGCGACCATGCGAGACGGATACGGATTAGGGGGGCAGATAGGCTCGGCTGCCGCCGGCCTATTCCGGCTGGCAGATTTCCTGCGCCCTCATGGCCGCGACCGTGCGCGCGCCAAGCCCGACCAGGATCACCGTCAGTAGCGCAACCAGCGCCAGCCCTATTGCCTCGTGCGCCGTCGATCCCGTCTCGCTGGCGAACAGCAGAGAGGCCACGCTCAGCGCCGCGACCGGGAAGGACAGCGCCCACCATGACAGCGCGAACGGCAGACGCCGGAACTTTGGCGCCTGCGTCAGGATGACGCCCGCCCACACGTAGCCCGCATTCAGCAGGATGCGCGCAAAGCCATCGACTTCGCCGGTCAGCCGCACCCACGCGATGAACGCCACGGCGGGCGGCGCAATCAGGATGACCAGCGTCGGTAGCAGCCGACCCGGCAACGGGCTGTGAAAGATCAGCCGGTTCACCACCAGGGTCAGCAAAACCAACCAGAACATCATGCCGGCGGAGAAGAACAGCCAGGACAGCTCGACGTAGCCGAGCGGCGGCCCAGCGACCGGCACGATGACGTTGCCGACCGCCGGGATGAACCACGCCGGCGTCAGATGCGCCTGCTCAAACAGGCGATGTCCGATCCAGTTCGCCACGACGGCGAGCGTCAGAATCGCCTGCAGGGCCGTTCCCAGCAGCCAGACCCCACGCGCGAGATCGGGCATCAGCGGCGCAATTGCCGTGGCGATCAGCAGGATCGACACCGAAACGGCCGGGAAAAACGCGATCCGCACGGGATGCGCCCACTCCGCGGCCACGGCTTCGGGATATCGGAAAGCTTTTGCGATGTAGACGATGGTAACGAGGGTGAAGGCCGCGATCGTGGCGAG
>CAYYSM010000173.1:0-3161 GCA_964474225.1 uncultured Hyphomicrobiaceae bacterium | reverse complement strand
CGCCGGAAACCCAGTTGCTCGCACCCAGCGCATGTTCGCTCGCGCGTGCCGCCAGCGTGAAGCCGCCAAGGCCCATCACAACGGCGAAAAAGGCGATTGGAAAGTGTTCTAGGCGGCTGTGCGCCGTGACAGATGTGTCGACCATAAAAGTCCCCCACCCGTCTTTTTGCACGTGCGGGGCGGGCGGCGCAAAGGGCGCGTGAGGATCGTCGGCGCAGAACAGCTCTGCAGAGAGCTATCAGCCGCGTTACTCCGCCACCTCAAGCTTCTTGCGCAGGATCTCGTTGACCGTCGCCGGGTTGGCCTTGCCGCCGGTCGCCTTCATCACCTGGCCGACGAACCAGCCGATGGTCTTTGGCTTGGTCTTGACCTGCTCGACCTGCTGCGGGTTGGCCGCGATCACCTCGTCCACGACCTTTTCGATCTCACTTGTGTCGGTCACCTGCTTCAGCCCGCGCTCCTCGACGATCTTGCCAGGCGAATCCCCGCTCTCCAGCATGATCTCGAAGACATCCTTGGCGATGCGCCCGGAGATCGTGCCGTCGCTGATCAGATCGACCAGCTCGCCAAGCTGCTCCGCGCTCACCGGCGGGTCGGTGATGTCGCGGTCGAGCCGGTTGAGCGCGGCAAAGAAGTCGCCCATGACCCAGTTGGCGGCCAGCTTCGCGTCGCGGCCTTTCGCCACCGTCTCGAAGAATTCAGCAGACGCCTGATCGGCCACCAGCACACCTGCGTCGTAGGCGGTCAGGCCATACTCGTCCATCAGCCGGGTTTTCTTTTCGTCCGGCAACTCGGGCAGCGCCTTCTTGATCTTCTTGACGTAGCCGCTGGTCAACTCAAGCGGCAGCAGGTCCGGATCCGGGAAATACCGGTAGTCGTGCGCCTCTTCCTTGGTGCGCATGGGCCGCGTCTCGCCCGCGCGCGGGTCGAACAGCCGGGTTTCCTGGTCGATGCTGCCGCCGTCTTCGAGGATTTCGATCTGGCGGCGCGCCTCGTGCTCGATCGCCTGGCCGATGAAGCGGATGGAGTTGACGTTCTTGATCTCGCAGCGCGTGCCAAGCTCGTCGCCCGGACGGCGTACCGAAACGTTGATGTCCGCGCGCAAGGACCCCTGTTCCATGTTGCCGTCACAGGTGCCGAGATAGCGCAGGATGGTGCGCAGCTTGTTGACGTAAGCCTTCGCCTCGCTGGCCGAACGCATGTCGGGCTTGGAGACGATCTCCATCAGCGCGATGCCGGAGCGGTTCAGATCGACATAGGAATAGTCGGGGTGCTGGTCATGCAGGCTCTTGCCCGCGTCTTGCTCCAGATGCACGCGCTCGATGCCGACCTCGACCGTATAGCCTTCCGGCATGTCGAGGATGACGCGGCCCTCGCCGACGATCGGGTGCTTGTATTGCGAGATCTGATAGCCCTGTGGCAGGTCCGGGTAGAAGTAGTTCTTCCGGTCAAACACCGAATAGAGGTTGATATGCGCGCGCAGGCCAAGGCCCGTGCGGATCGCCTGGCGGATGCATTCCTCGTTGATGACCGGCAGCATGCCCGGCATCGCGGCGTCGACGAGGCTGACATGGTCGTTGGGCGTGCCGCCGAAATCCGTTGAGGCGCCCGAGAACAGCTTCGCCTTCGAAACGACCTGGGCATGGACCTCCATGCCGATGACCATCTCCCATGGTCCGGTCGATCCCTGGATCAGATTATCCGGCTTCGCTTCGTTCATGGCCATTGGCTTTCATTCTCTTGCCTGCGCTCGAAACGGAAAACGCGCGCGGGATGCCGGCCGCGCGCCGTCATGGCGAACCCAACGCCGTTCCCGGACCGGAGTAAATACGCCATTTGGCACACTGCGGCGCTATCGAACTGTTTTCGTTGTGGAAATCGCCCAATCCAGACGCGCCAACCCGCAGATGGTCGGTTACGCAGCTGGCGAACTCACTCGGCACGGATGCGAACTTTACGTGAGTTGTATTGGCCGGGGCAAGTCCTGTCGCGCATTGCGATGTGAACAGACAGCGCGATGAACGCGCCATGCTGCTCGGGTGCAAATCGCGCGCACCGCCATATTGCGCATGCATCCCTTTTCATGCTCATGATATGGCCTGCCACTTCGCGCCCGCCTGCTGGGCGACGATCGTCCTGTTTCCTTCAATTTCATGGTGAGGCGTCATGACTGTTGAATATCTCAAGAAGGCATCGAAAACCTCGGTCAGCGACGCCGGTGACGTGCGCGAGGCCGTTCAGAACATCCTGGGCGATATCGAAGCCGGGGGCGAGGCGGCGGCCCGCGCTTACGCTGAGAAGTTCGACAAGTACGAGGGCAATATCGTCCTCACGCGCGACGAGATCGACGCGGCCGCGGCGCAGGTGCCCGAGAAGCTGAAGGACGACATCCGCTTCGCCCATGAAAACATCAGACGCTTTGCCGAGGCGCAGAAGGAGAGCATCGGCGATGTCGAGGTGGAGATCCGGCCGGGCCTGATCGCCGGTCAAAAGGCGATCCCCTGCAACGCTGCCGGATGCTACGTGCCGGGCGGGCGCTATGCGCACATTGCTTCCGCGCTGATGACGCTGACAACCGCGCGGGTGGCCGGCTGCCCCAACGTCTTCGCCTGCTCGCCGCCGCGTGCCGGGCAGGGCATCCACCCCGCCATCGTCTACACGGCCGATCTGTCCGGCGCGGACACCATCCTCGCGCTTGGCGGCGTTCAGGGCGTCGCGGCGATGGCCTTCGGCCTGTTCGGGCTGCCCAAAGCCGACATCCTCGTCGGCCCGGGCAACCAGTTCGTCGCGGAGGCCAAGCGAATCCTGTTCGGGCGCGTCGGCATCGACATGATCGCCGGGCCGACCGACAGCCTCGTCATCGCGGATGACAGCGCGGACGCCGAGATCGTTGCGGCGGACCTCGTTGGGCAGGCCGAGCACGGCTACAACTCGCCGGTCTGGCTGGTGACGGACAGCCGCCCGCTGGCGGAAACGGTCATGGCGCGCGTGCCAGAGCTGATCGCCGCGCTGCCCGAGGCGAACAAGAGCAGCGCCGAGGCCGCCTGGCGCGATTATGCCGAGGTGATCCTCTGCGGCGACCGCGAGGAGATGGCGCAGACGGCGGATGCATACGCGCCTGAGCACCTCACCGTTGTGGCGCGCGATCTCGACTGGTGGCT
>CAYYSM010000172.1:0-5849 GCA_964474225.1 uncultured Hyphomicrobiaceae bacterium | reverse complement strand
GCCAGGTCGGCAACCGGATGTTCCAGGGCGAAAGCTCGCATCTGCCGCTGAAGCTGAACACCGCCGGCGTTATCCCGCCGATTTTCGCCTCCTCGCTGCTGCTGCTGCCGATCACCGTGGCGAACTTCTCGGCCGGGCAAGGTCCGGACTGGCTCAACGAAATCACGGCGCTGCTGGGCCGTGGCCAACCGCTCTATCTGCTGCTGTATATCGGCGGCATCGTGTTCTTCGCCTTCTTCTACACCGCGCTGGTGTTCAACCCGCAGGAGACGGCGGACAACCTCAAGAAGTATGGCGGCTTCATCCCCGGCATCCGGCCGGGCGAGCGCACGGCGGAATATATCGACTACGTGCTCACGCGGATCACCGTGGTCGGCGCGGGCTATCTGGCGCTCGTGTGCCTGCTGCCCGAACTGCTGATCTCCGAACTCGCTGTGCCATTCTACTTCGGCGGTACATCGCTGCTGATTGTGGTCAGCGTGACCATGGACACGGTCGCACAGGTGCAGAGCCATCTGTTGGCGCACCAGTATGAAGGGCTCATCAAGAAGTCCAAGCTGAGGGGAGCGAGGCGAACGCGATGAACATCATCCTGATCGGACCGCCGGGCTCGGGGAAGGGTACGCAGGCCAAGATCCTCGAAGAGCGCCACGACATGAAGCAGCTCTCCTCCGGCGACATGCTGCGCGCCGCGGTGAGCGAGGGCACGGAGATCGGCCAGAAGGCGAAGTCCTTCATGGAGGCCGGCGAACTGGTGCCAGATGATCTCGTGGTGGAGATCGTCACCGACCAGATCGAGAAGCTGGGCGACAAGGGCTTCATCCTCGACGGCTTCCCGCGCAACGTCCATCAGGCCGAAGTCCTCGACCAGATGCTGGACAAACGGGACCGGAACATCGACCGGGTGCTGGTGGTCGAGGTCAGCGACGACATGCTGGTCGAGCGCATCGCAGGGCGCTACACTTGCGCGAAGTGCGGCGAGGGCTATCACGACAAGTTCAAGCAGCCGGAAACCAACGGCGTCTGCGACAAGTGCGGCAGCACCGAATTCACTCGTCGGCCGGACGACAACCCGGACACGGTGCGGAACCGGCTCGACGTTTATCACGAGCAGACCAAGCCGCTGATTGACTACTACAGGAAGCAGGACAAGGTTCGCGTCATTGACGGCGAACAACCCATCGAGGAGGTGACGAAAGCGCTGGAACAGGCGATGGCTTGAGATCGGCACGCATTTTGCGTACGTCCCTGACTATCATTGGCTCCGTGACTTGACGGGGCCTTCGTCTTTCCGGTAGATACCTCGCGCGAGGAATTGACAGTTGCCGTTGCGCACGAGGCCCCGCAGGGCGCGCGACGCGTCAGGCCCGGACGGGCGGCATTTCGTCTCTGCTCAGAACAAACAGGAAGACTTGGGCCCACTGGGCCTGATTTGCGATTAAGGAGAGCGCAACGTGGCTCGTATTGCCGGCGTCAACATCCCGACCAACAAGCGCGTCGATGTCGCGCTGCGTTACATCCACGGCATTGGTCCGCATTTCTCAAAGGAAATCTGCGAGAAGGCCAATGTGCCGCCCGAACGGCGCGTGAACGAGCTGGCGGATGCGGAGATCATCACGATCCGCGAAATCATCGACCGCGATTACACGGTCGAAGGCGATCTGCGCCGCGACGTGGCGATGAATGTCAAGCGGCTGATGGATCTGGGCTGCTATCGCGGCCTGCGGCATCGCCGCGGCCTGCCGGTGCGGGGCCAGCGCACGCACACCAATGCGCGCACGCGCAAGGGCCCGGCCAAGCCGATCGCGGGCAAGAAGAAGTAAAATGACACCGCCGGCCGCACAGAATGGCTGGCGCATGAATTGGCGTCACGAAAGGTAAGACGAGACAATGGCTAAGGAGCGGGTGCGGGTTCGCCGCCGGGAAAAGAAGAACATTACCTCGGGCGTCGCGCATGTGAATGCGACGTTCAACAACACCATGATCACGATTACCGACGCGCAGGGCAACACGGTATCCTGGGCCTCGGCCGGCGGCATGGGCTTCAAGGGCTCGCGCAAATCCACCCCGTTCGCTGCGCAGATGGCCGCTGAAGACGCGGGCAAGAAGGCGCTTGAACACGGCATGAAGACCATCGACGTCGAGGTGCGCGGGCCGGGCTCCGGCCGGGAATCGGCGCTGCGCGCGCTGCAGGCCTGCGGCTTTCAGATCACGTCGATCCGCGACGTCACGCCGATCCCGCACAATGGCTGCCGTCCGCCGAAGCGCCGCCGCGTCTAAGGCCGCTCGAAATCGACGCGGCGCGCCATGACCGCGGCGCCGCAACGCTCACCGCTTGCGCCCCAACGAACAGGAGCGTTCACGAAATGCAAGTCGTTCAGAAAAACTGGCAGGATCTGATCAAGCCGAAAAAGCTCGACGTCAAGCTCGGGCGCGACTCTCGGCGGGTCGGGACGATCGTCGCCGAGCCGCTTGAGCGCGGTTTCGGCCTGACGCTGGGCAACGCGCTGCGCCGGGTGCTTTTGTCCTCGCTGCAGGGCGCGGCCATCACCAGCGTGCATATCGACGGCGTGTTGCACGAGTTCTCCTCGATCCCTGGCGTGCGCGAAGACGTCACGGATGTCGTTCTGAACATCAAGGAGATCGCGCTTCGCGTCCATTCCGAGGGCACCAAGCGCATGGTGCTGCGCAAGGAAGGTCCGGGCGTGGCCAAGGCCGGTGACATCGAAACCGGCGCGGATGTCGATATCCTGAACCCCGACCAAGTGCTCTGCACGCTGGATGAGGGCGCCTCGATCCGCATGGAATTCACCGCCGGTCTCGGCAAAGGCTACGAGCCGTCCGAGCGCAACCGCCCGGAAGATGCGCCGATCGGCCTGATCCCGGTCGACAGCCTGTACAGCCCCGTCAAGAAGGTGTCCTACCGGGTCGAGAACACCCGTGAGGGTCAGATCCTGAACTATGATAAGCTGACGATGGACGTCGAGACCGACGGCTCGGTCGCGCCGGACGACGCCGTGGCCTATGCCGCGCGGATCCTGCAGGACCAGCTCAACGTGTTCGTCAACTTCGCCGAGCCGGAACGCCCGGCCGCCGAGGAGGCCGTGCCGGAGCTGGAGTTCAACCCGGCGCTCCTGAAAAAGGTCGACGAACTGGAGCTGTCCGTGCGCTCGGCCAACTGCCTGAAGAACGACAACATCGTCTATATCGGCGACCTGATCCAGAAGAGCGAAGCGGAGATGCTGCGCACGCCGAACTTCGGCCGCAAGTCGCTCAACGAGATCAAGGAAGTGCTCGCCTCGATGGGGCTGCATCTCGGCATGGACGTGCCGAACTGGCCGCCGGAGAACATCGAGGATCTGGCAAAGCGCTACGAGGATCAGTACTGACGGCGGCGTGCCCCGGCATGCCAGCCTCATGAGGGAGACGCGAGATGCGCCACGGTAATTCCGGCCGCAAGCTGAACCGCACCGCGAGCCATCGCCGGGCCATGTTCCGCAACATGGCCGATGCGCTCGTCAAGCACGAGCAGATCATCACCACGCTGCCGAAGGCGAAGGAACTGCGCACGGTGGTCGACAAGCTCATTACGCTGGGCAAGCGCGGCGATCTGCATGCGCGCCGGCTCGCCGCCGCGCGGATGAACGACGAGGCGATGGTCAAGAAGCTGTTCGACGTGCTGGGGCCGCGCTATGCCGAGCGCAACGGCGGCTACACGCGCGTGCTCAAGGCCGGTTTTCGCCACGGCGACAGCGCGCCGATGGCCGTGATCGAACTGGTCGATCGCGACCCGGAAGCGCGCGGCCAGGACTCCGGCCCAACGCAGGAGCAGGCGGCGGAAGAGCCGGCGGAGCAGGCTCTGGCCTAGCCCGTGCCTGCACGGCGCGCGCACCAGGGAGAGCAGGGGGATGTCTGGAGCGGTTCGCCTTGCGGCGGTCGCCGCGATCGTCGCCATTACCGCCGCCTTGGGCGTCCATCTCGCCGCGCCGGACAACGCCCGGAGCCAGCGGTCCGCGCCGAGCGAGGCGCTGCTTGAGCGCCAGGTCCCCGAGAGCCGCCAGCAAATCCGCCTGTCCTTTGCCCCGGCCGTCAAGAAGGCGCAGCCAGCCGTCGTCAACATTTATGTGCGCCAGCGCGCGCAGGTCCGCCGCTCGCCGCTCTTCGACGACGAATTCTTCCGGCGGTTCTTTGGCCGCGACTTTGGCATCCCGCGCCGGCGCGCGCAACGCTCTCTAGGCTCGGGCGTGATCGTCAGCGCCGACGGCCTTGTTGTCACCAACTATCATGTCATCCGCGGCCGGGACGGCCGGAGCGTCGACAACATCGACATCAAGGTCTCGCTGACCGATGGCCGGGAATACAGCGCCGAGGTGATCCTGGAGGACAAGCAGACCGACCTCGCTGTGCTCCGCCTGGAGAATGACGACGCCGAGGAGTTCCCGCATATCCGCTTCGCCGATTCCGACCAGCTTGAGGTTGGCGATCTGGTGCTGGCGATCGGCAACCCGTTCGGCGTCGGCCAGACCGTGACCAGCGGCATCGTCTCGGCGACCGCGCGCACGCGGGTTGGCATCACCGATTATCAGTTCTTCATCCAGACCGATGCGGCGATCAACCCCGGCAACTCCGGCGGCGCGCTCGTGGACATGGACGGGCGGCTGGTCGGCATCAACACGGCGATCTTTACGCGCAGCGGCGGCTCGCAGGGGATCGGCTTTGCGATCCCGGCCAACATGGTGCGCGTGGTGGTCGAATCGGCGTTGCAGGGCGGACAGGTGCGCCGGCCCTGGCTCGGCGTATCGGTTCAGACGGTCACGTCCGATCTGGCTGAGGGGCTTGACCTGCCGCGCCCGCGCGGCGCGCTGATCGCGGAGCTAACGCCAGGCAGCCCGGCGGACGAAGCCGGCCTTCGAGAAGGCGACGTGGTCCTGCGCATCGACGATCAGCCGGTGCGGGATGCCGACGCGCTGCGTTACCGGATCGCGACCAAAGGGCTGGACGAGGTGGCAGAATTCGAAGTCTGGCGGGACGGCGCGCGCCGCACTCTTGAGGTCGACCTGCAGCCGCCGCCAGAGGAGCCGCCGCGCAACACGACGAAACTCACGGGCGATCATCCCTTCGTCGGCGCGACGGTCGAAAACCTCTCGCCCGCCGTGGCTGAGGAGTTGCGGATGCGCGAGACCTCGGGCGTCGTGGTCCGCGAGACAGACGCCTATTCGCCCGCGCGGCGGGTTGGATTGCGCCCCGGCGACATTATTCTTGAGATCAATGGCGCACGCATTGAGCGGGTGCCGGACCTTGAGCGCGCCGTGCAGAGCCGCGCCCGCGTGTGGCGGCTGACGATCCAGCGCAGCGGCGAAATCCTGCGCACCGTCATTCGCTGGTAGCGCGCTCACGACTACCAAAAAGGAGAAGTGATGGCGTCGTTGTTCGAGGCCGCCGGGCTGGAAGACAGCGCGCCGCGCCCGCTGGCCGACCGGCTGCGCCCGAAGACGCTGGGCGAGGTCTCCGGGCAGGATCATCTGCTCGCCCCCGGCGCGCCGCTCGCGCGCATGGTCGAAAGCGGGTCCTTGCGCTCGGTCATCTTCTGGGGGCCGCCCGGCACCGGCAAGACGACGGTGGCGCGCCTTCTGGCCTCGGTATCCGGCTACGAATTCGAGCAGCTTTCCGCGATCACGTCGGGCGTGCAGAGCCTGCGCGAGACCTTCGAGCGCGCCCGCAAGCGCAGACATGACGGCATTGCGACCGTGCTGTTCGTCGATGAAATCCACCGCTTCAACCGCGCGCAGCAGGACGCCTTCCTGCCGGTCATGGAGGACGGAACGATCACGCTGGTCGGCGCGACGACG
>CAYYSM010000171.1:0-5906 GCA_964474225.1 uncultured Hyphomicrobiaceae bacterium | reverse complement strand
CAAGCGCCGCGATGATCGTCAGCAGCAGCGGCTCGATGAAGAAGATCGAGATGGCGGTGGCGAGGGGCAGCAGGCTCACCGCCCAGATCAGGCAGATCACCGCGCCGGCCGCGAATGCGCCAGCCAGCATCAGCCAGCCGGTCAGCCGTCCGGGCCAGAACAGCTCGCGCCGCGCCGTGAGGATGGTCATCAGGATGAGGCTCTGGATCGCGAAGCGGAACAGCGCGATCTGCCCCGGCGTCAGCCAGGCCGAAAGATACTTTGCGAACGCATCCAGCATCGGCACCAGAAACACGCCGGCGATCATGAACAAGATGCCGGATGTGGTGCGCAGGTCCTGCTCGTGGGCTGTCGGCAGCAGTGATGGCATGGGCGACGCTTCGCGGTTGATGGTTATGGATGCCGCCGGCCGCCCGGTCGGCGCGCGCCTTTAGCTCTGAGCCAGCTTTGCCACGTAGGCCGGCAGCGCGAAGGCGGCGAGATGCACCTCGGGCGTGTAGTATTTCATCTCGCCCTTCAGGTTCGCCAAACGCGCCTTCAACGTCTCGCGTTCCGGGGTCCGCCGCGCAGGATCGTCGCAGCCCCAGGACAGCGCCATCGGCCCGCCGATATAGGTCGGCGTGGTCAACATGTAAGCCGCCGCATCGGCAAACAGCGCGCGAAAGCGCTTTTGAACATCGCGCAGCTCATCGCCCTGCAGGAAGGGCAGCCCGGATTGCGCGATCAGCACACCGCCCTCGTTTAGCGCGCGTTTGCAGTTTGCGTAGAACTCGCGGGTAAACAGCGCAACGGCCGGGCCGATCGGGTCGGTGGAGTCGACCAGGATCGCGTCGAAGCGCTCCTCGGTTTCGGCGACGAATTTCGTGCCGTCTGCGATCACGACCTCCGCGCGCGGATCGTCGAACGCGCCCTTCGAGATGAAGTCGAGATAGCGCCGCGACAGGTCGATGACGCTCTGGTCGATCTCGCACAGCACCGCGCGCTCCACGCTGGGGTGGCGCAGCACCTCGCGCAGCACGCCGCCGTCGCCGCCGCCGATGATGAGCACGCGCTTGGGCTCCGGCTGGGCCATGAGCGGCGGATGCGCCATCATCTCGTGGTAGACGAACTCGTCCTCTTCGGTGAGCTGCACCACGCCGTCGAGCATCAGCACGCGGCCGAAGGTGTCGTTCTCGAAGATGACGAGATGCTGGTGCTCTGTCTGGCTTTCATAGAGCACGTTGTTGGTCTTGAAGGAGAAGCGGAACGCGTCGTGCAGCGTTTCGGGAATCCAGCGGGCCATGACGACCTCCTGCAGGCAATCGGATGGCGTTCAAGCGAAGCGGGCCGCAGCCATCATCTGGCCGCGGCCCGAATTCCGTCTCCAGCGCAGTGAAGCCGCTTTAGGCAGCCTCCGCAACTTCCCAGACGTGGCGGCCGCGCAGATGCTCGGTCACCACGACTTCCTCCGGTTCAAAGGCATCGCGCAACACCGGAATGGCGGCATGCGGGTCCGCTTCACCGCACATGAAGATATCCAGCGCAGCATAGCCGTATTCCGGCCAGCTGTGGATGCTGATATGCGACTCGGCGAGAACAGCCACCCCGGTCACGCCGCCATTGGGCGTGAAATGATGCATGTTCATATGCAGCAGGGTCGCACCCGCCTCATCCACGCATCGTCGGAAGGTCTCCTCGACATGCGCGACATCGTCGATATGCTTGGCATTCATCAGATCGACGATGAGATGCGTGCCAGCGAAACGGACTCCGTCCCGCTCGCAGAAATAGTCCTTCCGATCGTCCGCTTCCGTCTCGGCGGAACGAGAGAGTGATTTTTCTTCCGTTTGGGCGGTGCTTGAACCAGGATCCAAGTCCATCCCCAATTGGAAGAGGGCGTCATCGTAAGCCATATGGCGTCCTCCCCAACCAGTAGATGACCGAACACACTGAGTGAACGAGGCAGGGTTCTGCCTGCCTCAAGCGCGAGATTCAAGTGAAAAATTTCTGACCGACAAGGGCACCTGTCCGGCCCGCAACAATTTCTGTGCGGGTCGGGACAAAATGCCACGCAGCGGTCGCGAATCCCCCGCCTCTCAGATGTCAATAGCGCTCGACGCGCTGGCGCTCGCCCGCGACATCCAAGCGGGCGACGTTCCCGCTATCGCCGTCTCACGCGCCTTTCAGCGCCATCGCTTGATCAATGGGCGCCAGGCGTGCCTGCACCCCAGACATAGATGCTGGCGAACAGGAACAGCCAGACAACGTCGACAAAGTGCCAGTACCAAGCCGCCGCTTCGAAGCCAAAGTGCTTCTCCGGTGTGAAGTGCCCGGCCATCGCGCGGATCAGGACAACAATCAGAAAGATCGTCCCGATGATCACGTGCGCGCCGTGGAAGCCGGTCGCCATCACGAACACCGAGCCGTAGATATGGCCCGAGAATTCGAAGGCGGCGTGCGTGTACTCATAGGCCTGCAAGGCCGTGAAGGACAAGCCGAGCAGGATCGTCAGCACCAGCCCCCAGATAAGTCCGCGCCGGTCGTTGTTCAACAGCGCGTGGTGCGCCCAGGTCACGGTCGTGCCGGACAGCAGCAGCACCAGCGTGTTCACCAGCGGCAGCCCCCACGGCTCGAAGGCGGCTTCGAAGCGTCCATCGCCCGTAGCGGCCGGCGGCCACTGCCCGCCCGTCGCCTCATGACGGCCGACCACGCCGACCATCTCCCCGTTGATCGTTTCGGCGGCCGGGAACAGCGCGGCGTCGAAATACGCCCAGAACCAGGCAACGAAGAACATCACCTCCGAGGCGATGAACAGGATCATGCCGTAGCGCAAATGCAGCTGCACGACCGGGGTGTGCGCCCGTTCGACAACGGATTCGTGGACCACATCGCGCCACCAGCCGATCATCGTCGCAAAGACGCCGAGCAGGCCGATGAAAAACATCCACGGCCCCTCGACGCCGAACAGACCGCCCTGGCCAGTGCGCATCCAGGCAATCGCCCCGATCGCCAGAACGAAGGCTGAAACCGATCCCACGAGCGGCCAGGGGCTCGGCTCAACGATATGATAATCGTGCTGCTTGGTATGCGCTTCGGCCATGACGTGATCTCTTCCCCTATGCTCTCCTGCAGGCGCTCCGCGCCTCTTATTATTGGTGACGTTTCATAGCCGCGCTACTGCACTGCCGCGACCTTGTTCTTCGAGACGTCCCGCGCCGCCCCGGTCTGCGTCTGCCCTTTCATCGGGAAGAAGGTGTAGGACAGCGTAATCTCCTCGATATTGCGGGCTTCCGGGTCATCCATGATCGCCGGGTCGACGAAGAAGCTCACAGGCATGTCCATGCGCCGGCCGGGGTCAAGCATCTGCTCGGTGAAGCAGAAGCACTGCACCTTGCTGAAGTAATAGCCGGCAATTGCTGGCGTCACGTTATAGGTCGCCGTGCCCGCAAGCGGCGTATCGGTGGGATTGTGCGCCTCGTAGACCGCGAGCGCCGACTCGCCGATATTCACCTTCATCGAGGTCTGCGCCGGCTTGAAATCCCAGTCGAGCTTCGGCGAAATGTTCGCGTCAAAGCGGATTGTGATCTGGCGGTCGAGCACCTCGGTCGACTCGGCTTCAGCCACCTGCGTCGTGCCGCCATAGCCCGTCACGCGGCAGAACAGGTCGTAAAGCGGAACGGCGGCGAAGGACAGGCCCGTCATGCCGCCAACGATCAGCACCAGCGGCAGCACTGTCCGGCGCAATGCGCGCGCGTCCAAGGTCCGCTGCGTTTCGTTCCGGTCTTCGTTCATTTCTTGTCCGCCTCTCCTGCGTCTCACAACGGCCGGTTGGCGACCATTGGCCCCAGCCGCACGATTGTCACAATGAAAAACAGGACAGCCAGCGCCACCAACACCCAGGCCAGCGCAATCGAGCGCTTGCGCTGGCGTTTGCGGCGAATGCGATCTTCCTCGCGATACCGGGCCTCGCGCTCCTCCGCGCTTTCCGCTTCCGGGTTGCCGACCTGACTTTCCGACATAAGCCGTCTTTCTCTAAACCGCCCATCCGGCCAGATGATCGACGACCAGCGCGCCGAAAACGCCGAACAGGTACAGGATCGAAAACTTGAAAAGCCGCCGCGCCGCGCGGTCCGCGACCGCCCCCTCGCGCCAACGCCAGGTTTCAACGGCGAGCGCCAGCAGACCCGCCCCCAGCGCGCCGGCGACGATCGCATAGCCAAGCGAGGCGAAGCCGAACAGCGTCGGCGCGATGCTGAGCGGGGCGAGCAGCACGCTGTAGATCAGGATTTGCCAGCGCGTCGCATCCGCGCCAGCGACAACCGGCAGCATGGGAATGCCCGCGCGCTGATAGTCCTGGCTGCGCACCAGCGCCAGAGCCCAGAAATGCGGCGGCGTCCAGAAGAAGATAATGGCGAACAGCACGATGCTTTCAAGCGAGACCGACCCGGTCACCGCCGCCCAGCCGATCATCGGCGGGAACGCGCCAGCCGCGCCGCCAATGACGATGTTCTGTGGCGTGCGCCGCTTCAGCCACATGGTGTAGATGACGAGGTAGAACAGGATCGTCCCGGCCAGCAGCGCGCCCGCGACCCAGTTGACCATGAGCCCGAGGCAAAGAACCGAGCCCGCGCCGAGCACGACGCCGAGCGTGAGCACCTCATCGCGCGACACGCGCCCGCGCGGCAGCGGGCGTTTCGCCGTGCGCTGCATCACCGCGTCGATGTCGGCGTCGTACCACATGTTGAGCGCGCCCGCCGCGCCGGCGCCCGCAGCGATCGCGAGCAGCGCGGCAATGGCGAGCACCGGGTGAATTTCGCCGGGCGCTGCGATCATTCCGGCGAAGGCGGTGAAGATCGACAGCGACATCACCCGCGGCTTGAGCAGTGCCCAGTAGTCGCGCAACTCACCGGCGTCATCCGCGCGGGACCGCGGCTGTGGCCGCCCGCTGCCGAAGCCCTGCGGCTGCGGCGCGTCCTGGGTCGCAATGTCGAAAGCCACGCTGTGGTCCGTCATGTTTGCCTGGTTGCGTATCGCGTTGAGGCAGGGCCGCAGCCTGCACGGCCCCGCCTGGCGTTTCACTGCGCCGCGTTACTTGATGCGCGGCAGCATCTCGAACTGGTGGAACGGCGGCGGCGAGGACAGGGTCCACTCAAGCGTCGTCGCGCCTTCGCCCCACGGATTGTCGGCAGCCTTTCGGCCCTGCGCGAAGGCATGGACCACGCCGATCAGGAACACGATCGCCGCCGCGGCCGAGATGTACGAGCCGATCGAGGAGACATAGTTCCAGCCGGCGAAGGCGTCCGGATAGTCGACATAGCGGCGCGGCATACCCTGCAGCCCGAGGAAGTGCTGCGGGAAGAACAGCAGGTTCACGCCGATGAAGGTCATCCAGAAATGCAGCTTGCCGATGAACTCCGAGTAGTTGTAGCCGAACATCTTCGGGAACCAGTAGTACCAGGCCGCGAAGATGCCGAACATCGCGCCCATCGACAGCACATAGTGGAAGTGCGCCACGACGTAGTAGGTGTCATGAAGCGCGCGGTCGATGCCGGCGTTGGCGAGCACGACGCCCGTCACGCCGCCGACAGTGAACACGAAGATGAAGCCGACGGCCCAGAGCATCGGTGTCGGCAACGCGATCGATCCGCCCCACATGGTGGCGATCCACGAGAAGATCTTGATGCCGGTCGGCACCGCGATGACCATCGTGGCGAATACGAAGTAGGCCTGCGTGTCGACGCTCAGACCGGCGGTGTACATGTGGTGCGCCCACACGATGAAGCCGATCACGCCGATCGCCACCATCGCGTAGGCCATGCCGAGATAGCCGAACACCGGCTTCTTCGAGAAGGTCGAGACGATGTGGCTGATGATCCCGAAGGCCGGCAGGATCATGATGTAGACTTCGGGGTGTCCGAAGAACCAGA
>CAYYSM010000170.1:0-5936 GCA_964474225.1 uncultured Hyphomicrobiaceae bacterium | reverse complement strand
TCGTCGATCAGCCGGTGCTCGTAGGTCAGGCCGGCGGCCTCGAACTTGTCCTTGAACTCCTCGTCGTAGACCTTCTGGAAGATGTCCTTGAAGCGGCCGTCATAGGCTTTCAGGATCGTGTTCTTCGTGGACATGTATAGCGGATAGCCGCGCTCATAGGCATAGTTCATGCAGGCGCGGGCGAAGTCGGTGATCGAGGCGTCGAGGTTGTACATCGACATCGCGACGCCGCCGCCGGGGAAGTCGAACACCTCGTGCTCGATAGGCGCGCCGCCATCAGAGGGCTGGAACTTTATGGTCAGCTTGCCGGGGCCGGGCACCACGAAGTCCGTCGCGCGGTACTGGTCGCCGAATGCGTGACGGCCGATGATGATCGGCTTGGTCCAGCCGGGCACGAGCCGCGGGACATTGCGGCAGATAATCGGCTCGCGGAACACGACGCCGCCGATGATGTTGCGGATGGTGCCGTTGGGCGAGCGCCACATCTTCTTGAGGCCAAATTCCTCGACGCGCGCCTCGTCCGGCGTGATGGTCGCGCATTTGACGCCGACGCCGTGCTCCAGGATCGCGTTGGCGGCGTCAACCGTAACCTGATCGTCGGTGGCGTCGCGGTTCTGGATCGACAGGTCGTAATAGCGCAGGTCGATATCCAGATACGGCAGGATTAGCTTGTCCTTTATCAGATGCCAGATGATGCGGGTCATTTCATCGCCGTCGAGCTCGACGACCGGGTTTGCGACCTTGATTTTTTCCATGATCCGTCCTTGCGCGCGGTCCGTGCGGGTGGGGCCTTTGCGAGTCGTTGCGGCGCAGCATAATGCGGGCTGCCCGCGCGGCCAAGCCTTGCCGGGCGCATCGTGCCTGTGTAGACAGCCAGCATGTCCGATGAACAGGTGAACACACCGCCCATGCCGGAGGGTCTGGAAGGTCTGCCGGACGCGCCGGCCATGATCCTCGTCGAGCCGCAGCTCGGCGACAATATCGGCGCGGCCGCGCGGGCGATGGCCAATTTCGGGCTGGGCGACCTGCGCATCGTCGCGCCGCGGGACGGCTGGCCGAACGAGGCCGCGCGGTCCTATGCAGCAAACGCGCTGGAGGTCGTTGACGGCGCAAAGGTTTTCCCGGACCTGAAGACGGCGGTGGCCGATCTGCATTACGTGATCGCCACGACCGCGCGGCGGCGGGACATGAACAAGCCCGTACTGGAGCCGGAGATGGCGGCGAGCGAAATGCTCACGCGGACAAAAGCTCGCCAAAATTGCGGTGTCCTGTTCGGGAAGGAGCGATCGGGTCTTGAAAACGACGATATCGCCATTGCGGACGTGATCGTGAGCGCGCCCGTCGTGCCGGCCTTCGCTTCAATCAATCTGGCGCAGGCCGTCTTGCTGATCGCCTATGAGTGGCGTAAGGCATTGCTGGGCGCCGCGGCGAGCCGGGCAGAGATCGCCGAGCCAGCGGGACAAGCCGACTCCCGGCCCGCGACTCAGGACGAGCTGATCGGCTTTTTTGAGCATTTGGAACGGGAACTGGATGCTTCGGGCTTTTTGCGTCCGCCGGAAAAGCGGCCCCGGATGGTGCGAGGCATCCGCAACATGTTCAAACGTATGGGAGCCACCGATCAGGAGGTCCGCACGCTCCGCGGCATTGTGACTTCGTTGACACGCCGTCACGAAGGCCGGTCTCGGGAAAACCCGAAAATGTCATAGTGCCGCCGCGATTGTGCTATTGCCAGACCAGTGGAACGGGCGGCATCTCGCCTCATAAGCGAGACAGGGACAAATGATGAAGAGTGCGATTGTGACAAAATTCTTGGCTGTGGCCGCAGCGATGTTGTGCCTTCAGGCTGGTTCGGCGCTTGCGCAGGATGATGGCGAACTCAGCGCCGAAACCGTCAATCTGATCACGGGCTTTGCGCTGACCACGATCCCGAGCGAGGTCAAGCGCCCTGACGGCTCGGTCATGAAGATCGACAAGTCCGACCTGTCCAAGCTCACCATTCCGGTCGACGATGCGCGCCGCGTCATCAAGATTGCCCGGCTGTCGGCGCACGCCCAGTTGTGCGAACTGCCGCAGCTCCAGGCCCAGAACTACCTGACGATGATGCGCCAGGAACGGGCTAAGGACCGGTGGACCGAGCAGCAAATGCTCTTCATCAACCGGCTGCACCTCTTCACGGTGATGTGGTTGAGCGGCAACGTGAAATTCGTCGACAAGGGCGACGGCTCGCAGGAGCCGGAGATCATCTCCGACCCCGACGAGAGCAAATATGAATGCACCGACGAAGACCGCAGTCAGGTGCGCGCGGCTATCGAGAACTACCTGAAGCAGGCCAAGCAGTCGTAAGCGCGGCGCGCGCCTGCGGCGCGTGTTGACAACGGCTTCGGCGACTGTTTATTACCTTCTCAAGGCGGGTGCATCGTGCACCCGCTTTTTGCGTTGCCGTGGCGATCCCCTGAGCAAGCCATTATCTCGCCGGATCGCCTGTCAGCCGCCGAACGCGGGCCAGGAGGCAACGTTTCATAATCACCGAACCCTTCTTTTTCAGACTTTGGGAGTCACGGAAGATGAGCAAGCGCACCAGCGCCAAGTACAAGATCGATCGCCGCATGGGCGAGAACATCTGGGGCCGCCCGAAAAGCCCGGTTAACAAGCGCGAATACGGCCCCGGCGAGCACGGCCAGCGCCGCCGCGGCAAGCTCTCGGACTACGGTCAGCAGCTCCGCGCCAAGCAGAAGCTCAAGGGCTACTACGGGAACATCACCGAAAAGCAGTTCCGCGCGGTCTACAAGGAAGCCACCCGGCAAAAGGGCGACACCTCCGAGGCGCTGATCGGCCTGCTGGAGCGCCGCCTGGACGCGATTGTCTACCGCGCCAAGTTCGTGCCCACGGTCTGGGCCGCGCGCCAGTTCGTGAGCCACGGTCACGTGAAGGTCAACGGCAAGCGGGTGACGATCCCGAGCTATCGCTGCAAGGAAGGCGACGTGATCGAGGTGCGCGAGAAGTCGCGCGACATGGGCCTCGTGCTCGAAGCGATCGAAAGCGCGGAGCGCGACGTGCCGGACTACCTCGACGTCGACCACAACAAGATGACGGCGAGCCTGCTGCGCATCCCGCAGCTCAGCGACGTGCCCTATCCCGTGATGATGGAGCCGAACCTCGTGGTCGAGTTCTACTCGCGGTAATCGGCCTGAGGGGCGAGCGTCAGGCGTCGCGCGCCCCCGGGCTGTGCTCGACAAGCGCGTAGGCGATCATCGTCATCAGCACGGCGGCGGAAAAGAAGTAGATGCCGGGCAGCGCGGCGGCCTCGGTCAGCGCGCTGGCCTTTGCGTAAAAGATCACCAGCGCCAGCACCAACACGTCGAGCATCGACCACTTTCCCAGCCATGACATCCGGTTCAGCATCCGCTGACGCGCGCCGCCGCCCGTTGCCATCGCGGTGTAGGCGACGAGCAGATACAGCAGCTTGATCGCCGGAAACAGCATGGAGAAGACCACGAGGATGCTGGCGAGGAACAGCTCCTGCTCGGCATAGAGCGCGCGGACGATCGACACGAAGGAGTGGGCGTCGGACCACACGTAAAAATAGGTGAGTTCGATAACCGGCAGCGTCAGGCCCAGCACAAGCGAGGCGGTTGCGCCGATGATCATCACGCCGACCGCAACCATACGTATCGCTGGCGGCCCCGCTGACGGGCGCGTGCGCCTTTTATCGGCCAAGTTACCCGTCAGGCCCAAGGAGACGCGCTCCGCTTCTGCAAGGCGCGCCTTTAGCGACGGGCGATGGTCGTCCGTCGTGAGATCGTCCATCTTGCTCCCGCACCCGCGCCCGGACGGCATCGGCCGCGCGAGTCAGCGCAGGCGATTACGCCGGCGCCGAGCGCTTCTCGAATGCAATATTCTTCTGCTCCAGGTGCTGCTGAAGCTCACCCTCCTGGAACATCTCGGTCAGGATATCACATCCGCCGACAAATTCGCCCTTCACATAGAGCTGCGGGATCGTCGGCCAGTTGGTGTAGGTCTTGATGCCCTCCCGCACGTCGTTGTCGTCAAGGACGTTCACGTCCTTGTAGTCGACGCCGAGGTAATCGAGCATGCGGACAACCTGCGCGGAAAATCCGCACTGCGGGAAGTGACGGTTGCCCTTCATGAACAGGACAACGTTGTTGTTCTCAACCTGATCCTTGATCCAGTCGTGAACGTTCTGCTGGTCCATCGTTGCGTCCTTCGACTTGCGGTGAATTTGGTGAATTGACGGGCTTAGTCCGGCGCGGAGGTCTGCAGCGCGAGCGCGTGCAACGCTCCGCCCATGTTGCCTTGCAAGGCGTCGTAAACAAGCTGGTGCTGCTGAACCTTGGTCTTGCCGCGGAACGCTTCCGAGACGATCACGGCCGCGTAATGGTCCCCGTCGCCCGCCAGATCGCGGATTTCGACCTGCGCATCCGGCAGCTTGGCCTTGATCATCGCCTCGATTTCATCGGCTTCCATCGGCATCGGCAATCTCCTTGAACGCTTCTAAACAATACACATTGCGGCCGGCTCTGCCAATAAGAATATCCGACCCCGACGCTCAGTCTTTCGACACATAGGACGGGAACCAGCCTTCGTGAAGATGGCGCAGTTCGGGCAGCGGCAGCGCCGGCTCGCCGGGCAAGGAAAGGGCATCGCCGCCGATCCGGCCGATCACGCGCGCCGGAACGCCGGCCCTCTCCGCTTCGGCGCGGATGGTCTGCGCGGCGTCTTCGGACGCCGCCACGAGATAGCGCGCCTGATCCTCGCCGAACCAGAAAGCGTGCGCCGGGATGTTCGGTTCGCCCGCGTCGAGCGCCACGCCAATGCCGCCGGCCAGCGCCATCTCCGCCGCGGCGACCAGCGCGCCGCCGTCCGAGACGTCGTGCACAGTTCGGGTGATGCCGTCGCGGATCAGCCCGCGAACAAGATCGCCGACGCGCTGTTCCGCCTCCAGATCGACCTGGGGCGGCGCGCCGTCATAAGCGCCGGTCGCGTGCGCCTGATAGAGCGACTGGCCGAGCGCCCCGCGCGTTTCACCAAGAAGGATCAGAACCTTATCGTCTGCTTTCAGCGCGATCGTCGCCATGCGCTCAAGGTCCGGCAGCAGCCCCACGCCGCCGATCGCGGGCGTCGGCGGGATCGCGACGCCGTTCGTCTCGTTGTAGAGCGACACATTCCCCGACACGACCGGGAAGTTCAGCGCCCGCGCCGCCTTGCCCATGCCCGTCACGCAACCCGCGAATTCGCCCATGATCTCCGGCCGCTCGGGGTTGCCGAAATTCAGGCAATTGGTGATCGCCAGCGGCTGCGCGCCCACTGCGGTCAGGTTGCGCCACGTCTCGGCCACGGCTTGTGCGCCGCCGGTTTCCGGGTGGGCGAAGCAGTAGCGCGGGGTCACGTCGCAGGCCAGCGCAAGCGCCTTGCGGCTCGACCAGTCGCCCACGCGGATCACCGCCGCGTCGCCACCGGGGCGCTGGAGGGTGTTGGTCATGACCATGTGGTCATACTGCTCCCACACCCACCGGCGCGAGCTTAGGTGCGGCCCTGCCATCATGGCCTTGAGCGCGTCGAACAGGCTGTCTGGGGCAGGCACGTCCTCAGGCCGGATCACGGCGGGCGCTGGCCGCGCTGTCCACGGACGCTCATACTCCGGCGCGCCGGCGCTCAGCGCCCGCACGGGGATATCCGCCTCCCGCGCGCCCTTGTGCCAGATCTCGATGCGCCCGCTTTCGGTCGTCTCGCCGATCACCGCGAAGTCGAGCCCCCACTTGCGGAAGATTGCCTCGGCCTGAGCTTCCGCGCCGGGCCGCAGGACCATCAGCATGCGCTCCTGGCTCTCGGACAGCATCATTTCATAGGCGTTCATGCCGCTTTCGCGCTGCGGCACGCGGTCGAGATCGAGCCGGATGCCCACGCCGCCCTTGTCC
>CAYYSM010000169.1:0-5984 GCA_964474225.1 uncultured Hyphomicrobiaceae bacterium | reverse complement strand
TGCGCATGTCGAGGATCGAGTCGATCGCCACGCCGGCCATGCCGACATCGCCGGAGACGCGCGGATGGTCGCTGTCATAGCCGCGATGGGTCGCCAAATCGAAGGCGATGGACAGGCCCTTCTGTCCCGCCGCGAGGTTGCGCCGGTAAAAGGCGTTGGACTCTTCGGCGGTGGAGAAGCCGGCATATTGCCGGATCGTCCAGGGCCGCTGGGTGTACATCGTCGGATACGGCCCGCGCAGATAAGGCGGCACGCCCGGATAGCCCTCAACCGCGTCCAGGCCGGCGAGATCGGCGGCGTCATAGACTGGCTTGACCGCAATGCCCTCCGGCGTCTCCCAAGCCGCGCCTTCGGTCTCGGGCCCGGCGGTCGGCGCGGGCATCTCCCACGGTACGGCACTGTAATCGGGGATTTTGCTCATGGCTCTCTCCGTCGCGGAGCGTTGTCTTAGCCGGTCTCGGTCTCGTCAGCCGCGCGGCGGCAGGCCGCGCTGATGACCTCCTGGACCTTCAGCACCTCATGCGCCTCGCGCAGGATGGCGAGCGCGTCGCAGCCCTCGAACAGGACGCGCTGGATCGCGCGCGCATCGGCTTCCAGCAGCATCTCCAGCGTGTCGGGCTTGCCGACGATGTAAACCGCACCCGCCCCGCGCGCGCGCAGCGCCGGGACCACGCCCGCCAGCTTGGCGTAATCCCCATCGCGCCCGCACAAGCAGGCGATCAGCGCGCCGCTTTCGCCGAAGGCGTCGGCCAGCGCCTCGGCGCTGTCGAAGCCGGGGCTGTCGATCGCCTCGATGCCGCCCGCCTCAAAGAAGTTTTTCGCCCAGGTCGCGCGCTCTGTGAAAGCAGCCAGAGGACCGATATTGGCCAGGAACACCGACGGGCGCACGCCCGCGACCTGCAGCGCTTCGTCGGAGGCCGCGCGAAGCGCCTCGAATCCGGCTGCATCCCGCACCGCCGGATCGGGCAGCGGCGGGATCGGCTCGCACGGCTCATGCAGCGCGGCGGCCAGCGCGGCGACGCTTGCTCCGTTAATGGCGGCTTCGACCAGCGCAGCCATGCGTTCGCCCTGCCCCGCCGGCGGCACATCAGGGGGCGTGCCGGGTTCAGCCGCCGCGCGCTCACTCTCCGTTACGACCGGAGCGGGCGCTTCATCGAGATGGGGATAGGTCGATACGCCGGTGATCGCCCGTTCGCGTCGCGCGATCTCGCCCGCCCGCCGCTCGCGCACGCCCTCCAGCCGCCGGGCCACACCGCCGCTCTTGAGCGCGGAAAGCAAGCCGCCGCCCGCCTCGATATCCTGAAACACCGCCCAGGCGCGCGCGGCGAGATCATGGGTGAGCGTTTCGACATACCATGAGCCGCCCGGCGCATCGACGACGCGGCCGAGCGCGGACTCTTCGGCGAGGATCACTTGCGCATTGCGGGCCAGCCGCCGCGAGAAGCTATCCGGCACGCCCGCCGCCGCGCTGAACGGCAGCAGCAGGATCGCCCGTGCGCCGCCCGTCCCGGCCGCGAAGGCCGCGGCCGTCGCGCGCAGCAGGTTTGTGTGGGGGTCGCGGCTCGTCATGGTGCGCAACGACATCTCCGCCGTGATGCGGGCCGGCTGCGGCGCGATCCCGGCCGCTTCGGTTACGCGCGCCCAGAGCGCCCGCGCCGCGCGGAATTTCCCGATCGACAGGAACACATCGGGGTCGGCGGTGAGGTGAAAACCGATCAACTGCGCGGCCTCGTCGAGCGGCACATCGGCCTCGGCCAACGTGCGCCAATAAGCCACCGCCGCCGCCAAAGTGCAGCCCAGCTCTTCGACTGCCGAGCCGCCCGCCTGATGCCAGACCCGCCCAGACGCAGTGAACGGCGTCATGCCCAGCCCTTCGCACCGCGCGAACAGCGCACCGTCCAGAGCGTCAGCGAGCGCCTTCTCGCTACGCACGGGCACCTCGCCGCGCGCGGCGATAATCGACAGCGGATCGAGGCCGAGCGAACCGGAGAGCGCGTCGAGCTTAACCCCCCGCTTTCGTGCGAGTGCGATCAGCAGCGCCGCCGCAGGGAGACTCTGCGCGCTCGGGGCGAGGTAGATCGGCGTGGCATCGACCGGGATGTCATCGAGCGCGCCGTCCAGATCGGGCAGGTCATGAACCGCAAGCGCGCTGCCGCCGTAGGGCACACCATCTGGCAGCTGAAGCCAGAGGCCATCCGCGCCGTTTGCCAGATCCTCACGCGCCTGCGCGTTCGCCTCGCCCGGATCGCGCCGGTCTGCCAGCTGCAGCACCTGCCAGGCCCGGGCTGCGGCACCCGGCCCGCGCACGAACGGCGCTGCGCCCGGATACCCCGATGCCAGCGCCTTGTCCCCCGCGCTCAAAGGTGTGTGAAGCGGGGCGACCTCCGCGCCGGTGTCGAGCAGCGCGTTGAGGCTCTCCAGCGGCGCGCCGCCCAGCGCCTTTTCGGCCAGACGCCGCCACTGTGCTTCACCCCGATCAGGGTCTTGAGGTCGCAAATCGCTCATGGGCAAACAATACTTGGCCCGTCGGGCCCCTGTCCAATGCTTCCACGCGGAGAAGCGCCGTTCACAATGCCCTGATCCGCGCGCCCTCGCGCTGCCGCACCGCAACCGTTCATGTTAGGTTCAATCGTCAGGTGCAAATTCGGAAGGGCAGACAATTCCGCGACGTCAATTTGAGGCACGAGAGGTCATCGAGAGCATGAAAGCCAAGACCATTACCGCTATCGCCGCCGCGGGCGCGCTGGCCGCAGTGATCGGCGCTTCGTGGACGCAGCCTGCCTCGGCAGGCATTGAATGCCGGGGAAATTTCCAGGTCAGTGAGTACGGCCTTATCAACACGCCCTATTGCGAGGACGACTATCTCGCCAAGGTCGCCCGCCAATACGGTGTGAACGTTTCGGCGAGCCGTATCCGCCGGAACCCTGGCGTCAAGGAGCGCGTGTGCCGCTTGGTCGGTAACGACAACCGCGTCAGGGACACTTGCAGGCGGTACCTCCCCGACGGCGATCGCCGTTTCTATATCCGCTAGGCGTTCAGGTCTGCGCGGCGAGCGCGCGCAGACCTTCCCGATAGGTCGGATAGCGGAGCTGCACGCCCAGTTCCGCTTTCATGCGGGCGTTGGACGTGCGCTTGTTGTCGCTATAGAAGCTGCGCGCCATCGGCGACATATCGGCCTCCTCGAAGGGCACGCGGGGCGGGTGCGGCACCCCGATCAGGTCCGCGGCGTAGTCCAGCACCTCCTGCGGCGGCGCGGGTTCGTCATCGGTAATATTGTAGACGCGCGCCCCGGACCGCTGGCCAGCCCGCGCGATCGCCGCTTCCAGCGCCGACGCGATGTCCTCGACATGGATGCGGTTGAAGACCTGGCCCGGCTTGATGACCGCGCGGGATTCGCGCCGGCGCAGCTTCTCCAGCGGACCGCGCCCCGGCCCGTAAATGCCTGACAGCCGGAATATGCCGACCGGGACGCCGGTTTCCTCGGCGAAGGCCGCCCAGGCGCGCTCGGCCTCGACACGCGCCCGACCACGTTCGGATGTCGGCTCCGGCGGCGTCTCCTCATCGACCCACTTGCCATCGTGGTTGCCGTAGACGCCGATGGTCGAGAGATAGCCAACCCATTGCAGGTTCGCCGCGCGCAGATCGCCGGCGTGCTGCGCGAGCAGTGGATCGCCCTGCGGCCCCGGTGAGGCCGACACCAGCAGATGCGTCGCCTCGCCGATCGCGCGGGCGAGCGCGGAGGTCGGCGTTGTGCCGTCGAAGGCGATGCCTTCATAGCCCATCGCGTCGATGGCGCGGGCACCCTCGGCCGAACGGCTCGTCCCGATGATCCGCCAGCCGCGCGCGTGCAAACGCCTCGCCAGTTCTTTCGCCGAATACCCCAGACCAACCGCCAGCAATACCGACATTCTATGCCCCCGCTTTCCATTCCGCGCGCACTTGCGCGTCCGTTTCGCCCGGCAAATGCGACGCCTTCAGCCGGTCCCATTCTGTCCAGTCGCCCGCCACCGCGCAGAGCCGGGCGAGCGCCCAAACCGCCATCGCCCGCACCAGCGGCGAGGCATCGTTCAAAAGCGCCGTGACCTGCGGACGCAGGCTTTGATCGCCGGAATTGCCCGCCGCGATCAACACATTGCGGATGAAGCGGTCCCGCCCGATCCGCTTGATCGGTGAGCCGGAAAATCGCGCGCGAAACGCCGCGTCATCGAGCGCCAGCAATTCGCTCAAGGCGGGCGACCGCGCCCCATCCCGCGCGCGCAATTTCGCCTCGCTTGCTTCTCGCGCAAACTTGTTCCACGGGCACACCGCCAGGCAATCATCGCAGCCATAGATGCGATTGCCCATCGCCGCGCGGAATTCGGCCGGGATGTGCCCCTTGTGTTCGATCGTCAGATAGGAGATGCAGCGCCGCGCATCGAGTTGATATGGCGCGGGGAACGCATTGGTCGGGCAGATGTCGAGGCACGCGCGGCATGATCCGCAGTGATCGGTCTCCGGCGCGTCAGCGGGCAGCTCGGCCGTTGTGAAGATCGCGCCGAGAAACAGCCAGGAGCCGAGATCCCGCGAGACGAGATTGGTGTGCTTGCCCTGCCAGCCGATCCCGGAGGCTTCGGCCAGCGGCTTTTCCATGACCGGCGCGGTATCGACGAACACCTTGACCTCGTGCCCGGTCGCGCCGTGCAGCCAGCCCGCGAGCTGCTTGAGCCGGCCCTTGATGACATCGTGATAGTCGCGCCCCTGCGCATAGACCGAGATCGCGCCGCGCGATCGCTCTTCGAGCACGGCCAGCGGATCATGGTCCGGGCCGTAATTCATCCCCAGCATGATGACGCTGCGCGCCTCCGGCCACAGCGCACGCGGCGATTGCCGCCGGTCGGCCGTCTCGGCCATCCAGCCCATCGTGCCGTGGTGGCCCCTCGCGAGAAATTCGCGCAGGCGCGGCGCCGCGTGCGGGATCGCGTCGGCCGACGTGATGCCCACCACGTCGAAACCGGTCTCGCGCGCGCGGCGCTCCAGCTCGGCGCGCAACGCGGCCGTGTCGCTGGGCCGGTTTTTTGCGAGCGTGGCCATCAGAAATCCAGATCAGCGTAATGCGCAGGCGGCGCCAGCACCGTGAGCCGGTCCTCAAGCAGCGGGCGAAAGGTCGGGCGCGACTTGATCCGCGCATACCATTCCTTCGCCTCCCGGTACTCCTCCCACGGCACCTCTTCGAGATAATCCATCACCGACAGATGGGCCGCCGCGGCCAGATCGGCAAAGGTCATGCGCTCGCCCGCCAGCCAGTCGCGGGTATGCGCCAGATAGCTCACATAGCTCAGGTGATAGCGCAGATTGGCGCGGCCAAGCCGGATCAGTTCCGGGTCAGGCGTCCGGCGCGCCTCCGGGTAACGCTGATGCAGCTTCTCCTCAAGGATGCAGCGGCCGGCTTCCTCGTCGAACTTGCGGTGAAACCAGTCGACCAGCCGGCGGACCTCCGCCCGCGCCTCGGCCTTGCCGGGAAACAGCGTGTTCTCGCGCTTGCCGCCGGGGCCGGGCCGCCCGCTGGCATCCGCAAGATATTCCGAAATGGCGTAAGCGCCGCACAGCCGCAGCTCCGACGGCCCCTTGAGCACCGGCAGATGTCCCGCCGGGTTCAGCTCCAGAAACGCCCGACTCACCTGCCAGGGACGCTCCTCGGCCAGCTCCACCTCCCACGCATACTCGCCCAGCGCCAGCCGGATCGACCGGGAAAACGGACACAGCGGGAAGTGATAGAGCGTCCACATCGTGAGATTTTAGCTGGCTGATCCGGCAACTGTGGATTTGCACTGGCGCGGCAGCGGCCGGCGCTGTAGGAGAACCGCCAAGGCACCGCCGCAAATCCCGCTCACCTTGCCCGCGTGGAAAGCGCCGCACAAGAGCGCCCGCAAAAGGATCACGCCGCATGCCCTTCGAACAACTCCTGATCCTCGCCATCGTGCAGGGGCTGACCGAATTCTGGCCGA
>CAYYSM010000168.1:0-6000 GCA_964474225.1 uncultured Hyphomicrobiaceae bacterium | reverse complement strand
GGATCGTGGTGGGGTCGTCGGGGTCAAAGCGCGACGGGTCGGAGACAAATTCGAGCACCCGCGTGCGGATGACCGCCTCGTCGGCGTCCGGCGCGTCCCGCCGCGCCTGCGCCCACCAAAAGTCCCACAAACCGCGCTGACACGCCGGAGGCCGGTAGGCGTCCCACACGAACAGGCGGAAGCCCCAGTCCTGCAATCCGCGATTGACGCTCACCAGTTTTTCTGCAACCGATCTTCGCGCCCACAGGCCGCCCACATGCCCGGCAATGGCGCGGTGATAGGGCGCATTTTCGCCGTCTGTGCGGGCATAGTGATTCTCGCCTGCGAGGCCGTATTCGGCCAGATTGACGAGCGGCTCAGGCGTCAGTGGATGCTGGGCATCGACCGGCACGCTGCCATAGCCCCCCGCATCAAGTTTGCAACAGGCACGGAGCACCGGCGGCAGAGATGTCCAGGCGGGGACTGGCAAGTCAGGCTCAACCCTCTAAGATCGGCGCGCACAACAACCATAAAACTTGGGCGTAGCGGAAATGGCGACGGATAAGCAAGTCATTGCGGTGTTTTTCGGGGGGCGCTCGCCCGAGCATGACGTGAGCATCGTCACAGGCCTGCAGGCCGCGGAGGCAGTGGACCCCGCGCTTTATGAGGTTATCCCGGTTTATATCACCGCGCGCGGCGAATTTCTCACGGGCGAAGACCTGCTGAGCCGCGACACCTACATCCCTGGACCGAGCGCGCGGCAGAACCTGAGCGAAGTGCATCTCGACTTGACGCCGGGTGATCGCGGCCGGCTGATGACGGCAGGCGGCTCGCTGTTCCAGCGCCCGAAGACCATCGAATTCGACACCGCCTTGCTCGCCTTTCACGGGCTTTACGGCGAGGACGGCCGCCTGCAGGGCGCACTCGAAATGGCGGATATCGCCTACACGGGCATGCGCGCCTTCGCCTCGACCATCACGATGGACAAGGTGGCGACCAAGCGCCTGCTCGCGGATACCGACATTGCGCTGCTGCCCTTCCGCGAAATCAAGCGCCCGGCGCAGGGGCTGCTGCTGAGCGAGGAGGAGTTGCAGGCGCAGATCGGGGACTTCGCTTTCCCCGGCATCATCAAGCCCTCGCATCTGGGCAGCAGCATCGGGGTCGCGCGCGTCAACACGCTGGAGGAACTGGCCGCCGTTCTGCCGGGTCTGTTCAAATACGACAGCACAGCGATCCTTGAACCCTTCGTGGAGAACATGGTCGAATACAACCTCGCGGTCGCCCGGATCGACGGCGAGCTGCGGACATCGGCCATCGAAAAGCCGAAGCGCGCCGAGGAACTGCTGGACTTCAAGCAGAAATATCTCTCCGGCGGCGGCGACAAGGGCGGCAGCAAGTCGCCCGGCGGCGGGCGCGCGAGCGAGGGGATGCTTTCGCTCACGCGCGAGCTGAACCCGGAACTGCCGGCCCAGGTGGAGGATCGTCTGCGCGGCTGGGCCTGCATCGCCTATGAGCACTTCCATGGCACCGGCGCGCCGCGCTTCGATTTCATCGGCAATGAGGCGACCGGCGAATTCTGGATGAACGAAGTTAACCCGTGTCCCGGCTCGTTCGGTTATTTCCTGTGGGAGGCTGCGGAGCGACCCATGCTGTTCGCCGACCTGCTGGAGCATCTCATCAACGAGGCGGCCGAGTGCCGCGCGGCGGCGGAACTGCCGGATGATCCGACGCCGGAAGACGCGCGTTTGTTCCCGAGGCGTTAAGTGCTGAAGCCTGCGCAACTCAAGGACCAGCTGCCTTTGACAGGTTCTGTGAACCCCGCTCACGAAAGCAGCGGCCTCCGGCTCCAGACGACCGTGCGCCTGCGCTGGGTCGCGGTCGCGGGGCAGGTTATCACCGTCTTTTTTGTCGATCAGGTTCTCGGGTTCCGTTTCCCGATCGTCGCCTGCCTGATCGTCATTGCCGTCTCCGCGATCCTCAACCTGTTCCTGACCCAGCACCCGGCCAGCAAGCGGCTCAGCGAAGGTCCGGCCATGTGGCTGATGGGCTTCGATATTTTCCAGCTTGCCGTGCTGTTGTTCCTCACCGGCGGCCTGCAGAACCCGTTTGCGCTGTTGATCGTCGTGCCGGTCGCCGTGTCGGCATCGTCGCTGCCGCTGTCCAAGACGATGCTCCTCTCCGGTTTCGCCATCCTGTGCGCCACGGTGCTGATCTGGGTCCATTTTCCGCTGCCCTGGGCGGGGCAGCCCGCGCCGGTCCTGCCCGCCGTCTACATCTACGGCATGTGGACGGCGCTCACGAGCTGCATCGTGTTCTCCGCCGTCTATTCATGGCGCGTGGGGCAAGAGCGCAGGCAGATGTCGGAGGCGCTTTCGGCTGCGGAGATGGTGCTGGCGCGCGAGCAGCGGCTGTCCGCGCTGGACGGGCTGGCCGCCGCAGCCGCACATGAGTTGGGCACGCCGCTCGGGACGATCACGCTCGTCAGCAAGGAACTGCTGCGCTCCGTGCCGGAGGATTCGCCGTATCACGAGGATGTCGCGCTCTTGCGCAGCCAGGCGGAGCGATGCCGCGAAATCCTTGGCCGACTGGCCGGGCGCACGCAGGAGCAGGACGAGGTCTTCGAGCGCATGCCCATCGGCCAGATGATCGAGGAGGTCATCGATCCTTACCGCCAGTCCACGCAGATCGAGGTGAGCGTCCACGCGGCCGAGGGCGACGACAAGGCCGGCGGCGAGCCGGTGATGCGCCGCAACCCGGGCATCATTTACAGCCTTGGAAACCTTGTGGAAAACGCGGTGGACTTCGCCCGCACCAAGGTCGAGATTACGGCGGTCTGGGACCGCCGCAACGTGCACCTGACCATCCGCGACGACGGCCCCGGCTTCCAGCCCGGCATCATGGGCCGGCTGGGCGAGCCTTATGTGACGACGCGGCCGCAGGCCCAGCGGCGCGGCGGCGTTCCCGAAACCGGCCTTGGCCTTGGTTTTTTCATCGCCAAGACCTTGCTGGAGCGATCGGGCGCGCGGTTATCCCTGCGCAATGCCAGGCCGCCGCGGAACGGCGCAGTCATCGAAATCACCTGGCCGCGCGAAGCCTTCTATCGCTCCCGCGAGCTTGCTGAGACGGCCTGACGAAGTCTTGCGGCGCTGGCAATCGCCTGCCCGGCTCTTTACCCGTGCCTCTGGGTAATCCATCTATAGGGCGGCTCGCGTATGATCACTAACTTTGCGAAAGGAATGCGTGAGATGACTGTCTTGGAACATGAAAAGGCCGTGGAGGCAGGCGCGGCAAACAGCCTGTTGCTGGTAGACGACGACAAGCCCTTTCTCAACAGGCTCTGCCGGGCGATGGAAACCCGCGGATTTGTCGTGCGCGTGGCTGAGAGCGTGGCCGAAGGCATGAAGGAAATCCGCTCCAATCCACCGGCTTACGCCGTTATCGACATGCGGCTGGAAGACGGCAACGGTCTGGATGTTGTGCAGCTTCTGCACGATCTGCGTCCGGACAGCCGCGCGATCGTGCTGACCGGGTACGGCAACATCACGACCGCAGTCGCCGCGGTGAAGATGGGCGCTGCTGATTATCTCTCAAAGCCGGCGGATGCGGACGACGTTTACGCCGCGCTGATGGCGACCCAAGAGGGGCATGCGCCGCCGCCGGAGAACCCGATGTCGGCCGACCGCGTACGCTGGGAGCATATCCAGCGCGTGTATGAGCTGTGCGACCGCAACGTGTCGGAGACGGCCCGCAAGCTCAACATGCACCGCCGGACGCTGCAGCGGATTCTGGCCAAGCGCGCGCCGAAGTAATAGCCGAGTGCCTATAGCTCTTGCTGCGGGCGGAGCGCTGCAGAAGCGTCTTGAGCGACCGGGCGGATTGTGTAGAGGACCGCGCCGTCTTCGCCGCCGGACTCTGCGATCCGGATCGCGATGTTGCCATCGGCCGGGTCGCTGTCCGGCGTCACGACCTCAAAGGTGAACACGTCGCCGCTTTTGGTGGTGATCGTGAGACGGTCGCCCGCCGATAGGCCGTCGAAGCTCGCAGGCTCGACCGGGAACTTGGTGGCAATCTGTGCGGCTGCCTGCTCAGCGAGTACAGGCGCAGGGATCGCCTTCCCGGCCATCTCGTCAAGTACGGCAACGGTGGATTTCCCGGCATCACGCGACACGATCCGTTCGACGATCTTGTCGCCGCTGGCGCCTTCCCGTTCTCGCCAGACCGGCACGGCCGCTTGCAAATCAGACACCGTTGGCCTGTCTTCGAGCGCATGGCTCCACAGGGCCTGATCGATGACGCGGCCTGTGTCCGACCAGTCGAACTGCGCCGCCTGCCATCCGCCAAAGCCGATTGCGGCCGCGAGCAGCATTTTGCGCGCGCCGCGCCAGCCGGTTGTCAGGGCGGATTGAGCGTGTCTGCGGCTTTGGTCCGTCATGTCATCGGTCTCCTGATCCGGCAACGGTCGTTTTCACGATACCGCAACCGATACGCACCGGCAAAGGTTCCGGTCGTATACCGCGGCGATCTGACCTTTTCATGAAGATACGCGGAGACTGTGAGGCGAGTGTAAGGCCGCCCGAAAACCAGGACCACCTGGCGTACGCAACACCAATCCGCCAGGGGTCTGGTTCTTGGGACTGCCGTCAACAAAGCCGACGCATTTGAGAGCGCCGCTCGTCAGCCGGACAGGCCACAAGAACAGGAGGAGAGGTATCACGTCTTTCCCCCGAGAGGAAGCAGCATGTGCGGAACTCCCCCAACAGGGTTGTGATTCGGCAACGGGGCCTCGTGCGCCGGCTTCGGCGGCGCAACGCCCTCCGAGGACGCGTGCTTCACGCCGAAGACGCCCAGCAGCACGAAGATCAGGAAGAGCGCCAGACCGAACACGAGGTCGGCGAGCGCCTGACGGATATGCCGCTTCTGATCCGACGGTTGGGTGTCCATTTTCGTCCTTCTGTTTTTCGGTCCCAGAACGAAGCATCGACGCGCTACAACTGATACGTGTTGTTTACCGACCTTTTCGGCGAGACGTAGCCCGATTTGTGGCGGTTCACCACAATTTTCATGGCATCCGCGCGACTGGAGCGGCCGCGCCGCCGTTCTTGCCACGCCGGGCGCTTTTCGCGTATCCGAAAATCATGGGAGCAAATGAGACCGACGGCGCGCCGCGGCAACGTCCCGGGCTTGACGATTACGTGAAGGGCGTGCGCGGCGGCGACCGCGCCATGCTGGCGCGCGCCATCACGCTGATCGAAAGCCGCCAGCGGCGCGACCGCGCCACCGCCGCCAAGCTGTTGCAAAGGCTGCTGCCGCACACCGGCGGTGCCTATCGGATCGGGCTGACCGGCTCGCCCGGCGCGGGCAAGTCGACGACCATCGACGAGCTTGGGACGAACCTGACCGCAAAGGGCCACCGCGTCGCCGTGCTTGCCGTGGACCCCACCTCGCAGCGTACCGGAGGCTCGATCCTGGGTGACAAGACGCGCATGGCGAAACTGGCCGCCGATGACCGCGCCTTCATCCGCCCCTCGCCCTCAGCGGGCACGCTCGGTGGCGTCACCCGCACCACACGCGAGACCATGCTGCTCTGCGAGGCGGCCGGGTTCGATGTCATCATCGTCGAGACGGTCGGCGTGGGGCAGTCGGAGGTCGCGGTCGCCAACATGGTCGATTTCTTCCTCGTCCTGCTGCTGCCCGGCGCGGGCGACGACCTGCAGGGTCTGAAGAAAGGGGTGTTGGAGCTGGCCGACATGATCGCGTTGAACAAGGCCGACGGCGACAATGTCGACCGCGCGCGGCGCACCGCCAACGACTATCGCAACGCGCTGCAAATCCTCACGCCGCCCAGCCCGAACTGGCGCGCGCCGGTCATCACCATTTCGGGGCTGCGGAACATCGGGCTGGATGAGTTGTGGCAGCAGATCGAACGCTATCATGATATCATGTCGGGCAGCGGCGAATGGCAGGGCAAGCGCCGGGAACAGGCGGTGGCGTGGATGCATGACCTGATCGAGGCGCGGCTGC
>CAYYSM010000167.1:0-6027 GCA_964474225.1 uncultured Hyphomicrobiaceae bacterium | reverse complement strand
CTCGTCGGCCCAGCGTATCGGGCATTACGAGATCGCCGTTTACGGCACGCTGGCGAGCTGGGCCAAGCGGCTCGGCCATGAGAAAGATGCTGACACCCTCCACGCGATCTGCCAAGAGGAGAAAAGCGCGGACGAGAAGCTGAGCGAACTGGCCAAGTCGGCAATCAACCCGCAGGCAGCCTAGCGCCGGCATGGCCTACGCCTATGACCACCCGCGCATGGCGGTGACGGTGGATATCGCGCTGTTTTCTGGCAGTGAGGAGCCGAACGTGCTGCTGATCCGGCGGGGGAAGCCGCCCTTCGAGGGGCGGTGGGCGCTGCCCGGCGGATTCGTGGGGGTCGAGGAGCGGCTGGTGGAGGCCGCCGCGCGGGAATTAGAAGAGGAAACCGGGGTGAGCGGCCTGCCGCTGGCCTTCTTCGGCTATTTCGACGCTATCGACCGAGACCCGCGCGGCCGGACGCTCTCGCTGGCCTTTTGGGGCCGGGTCGACAAGCGCGACGTGGCCCTACGCGCGGCTGATGACGCTGCCGACGCTGGTTGGTTTCCGATCACGGAGCTGCCGCCCCTCGCCTTCGACCACGACCAGATCATCAGCGAGGCGCTTCAAGCGTTCCGCGCCTAGCTTTCCCGGCCGCTACTCGTCGAGGGGCAGCGCGACGAACTTCATCTCATCCGCATCCACCGCGAACAGCAGCAGCGCGGTCGCGCGGCCCAGCTCTGCCAGCTCGGCAATGCGTGCGCGGACCTCTTCCGGGGTGCTCACGGGTTTGTGCGAGACTTCCACGATCACCGAGCCTGGGGTAATGCCCCGCTCGGCCGCGCCGCTGCCCGGCGCGACATCCGTGACGACGACGCCCTCGACGTCATCCGCAATCCCGTATTCGTCCCGGAATTGATCATCCAGCGCGCTCAAGGACAGGCCAAGCACGGTATCGCCGTTATCCATCGGTTTCACGGCGGCTTCCTCGTCCGCCTCGTTCAGCCGTCCGACCGTCAGCATCAGGGTCACGCGCTCGCCGCGGCGGTTGACCACGACCGGCACCTCCGCGCCGATGGGCGTCTCGGCGACCACGCGCGGAAGCTGGCGCACCGTGTCGACCGGCTTGTCGTCGAAGCGCGTGATCACGTCGCCCACCTCGATGCCGGCTTCCTCTGCCGGGCCGTCAGGCGTCACATCAGCCACCAGCGCGCCTTTGGCCTCGTCCATGCCCAGGCTGTCGGCGATGTCTTCGTTCAGGTCTTGAATGCGCACGCCGATCCAGCCGCGCCGGGTCTCGCCGTATTCGCGAAGCTGGGCAATCACGCGCTGGGCGGTATTGGCGGGCAGGGCGAAGCCGATCCCGATCGACCCGCCGGTCGGCGAGATGATCGCGGTATTCACGCCCACGACCTCGCCGTCCATGTTGAAGAGCGGACCGCCAGAGTTGCCCCGGTTGATCGCCGCGTCGGTCTGGATAAAGGCGTCATAGGGGCCAGCGTTGATATCGCGCTTGACCGCGGAGACGATGCCGAGCGAAACCGAGCCCCCCAGCCCGAACGGGTTGCCGATCGCCATCACCCAATCGCCGACCTCCATCAGCGTCGAGTCGCCGAACGGCACGGCCTGCAAGGGTTCGTCAGGCTCCACCCGCAACAGCGCGAGGTCGGTCTTGTCGTCGGTGCCGATGACCTCGGTGACAGTCAGCTTCCGCCCGTCGGCGAAATTGATGATGATCTCGTCGGCGTTCTCGATGACGTGGTTGTTGGTGACGATCAGGCCTGAAGGGTCGATGACAAAGCCCGAGCCGAGCGAGTTGATCCGCCGCGCCTGCCCGCGATCGTCGAGGAAGTCCTCGAACAGATCGTCGAAGGGCGAGCCCTCGGGCGCGCGCGGCGTCGGCACTGAAGGGCCGTCGGACAAAAGCTGCGTGGTCGAGATATTGACCACCGCGCCCTGCAACTCCTTGGCAAGGTCGGAGACAGGCGCGGGGCCGCGCGCAAGCGCCGGGGCGGCCAGCCCAAGCCAGATCGCGGCTGCCAGAAGGAGCGCGGCGGCGTGCTGCGCCGAAATCGTGCGCAATGCACCGGCAGGGGCCGATGAGGTAGGGGAATAGATCATGTGATGCTGTCCGAATGCTTCAGGCCGGGGACGCAAGGCCATCGCCCGATGTCCGCCTAGACTTCGAAAAAAAGACTTTTCGAAATCTAGCAGACGGTGACGGTACTGCGAAGGAATTTGCGGTGAGCGGGAGGCGGCGCGCCGCTTTATCGCGGCGGGGCCAGCCGAGCGGCTGGACTATCCACGCACCAGCCAAACGATGAACACACCGATCGCAACGGCAGTGGCGCCCGCCGTGCGAACGGTGCTTTCGGGAGTCTGCGACATCATCTCCACCAGGCGGGCGCCCATACGTGGCGCGAGGGCCCACAGTAGGCCCTCGATCACCAGCACAAGCCCTAGCCCGACGAGCAGGTCGTTCATCGCGGACGCAGCTTACCTCGTGGCAGCGGCCCGCGGACCCGGCGCAACCTCTTCGCCTTCCCTGGCCTCGACCGCGCCAGCGGGGGTCGGCGTCGGCTCTTCTGAGCCGGCCGTCTGCTGGTCGGTGGTCATGCCGTACGGGCTGGTGAAGTAGTTGAAGAAAGGCGAGTTCGGTGACAGCACCATCCGGGTGTCGTTGGCCTTGATGCCCGTCTCATACGCCTGCATCGAGCGATAGAAGGCGAAGAAGTCCTCATCGCGTCCGAAGGCGTCTGCGAAGATGCGAGTGCGCTGGGCGTCGCCCTCACCGCGCAGGATCTGCGCGTCGCGTTCGGCCTCGGCCTTGATGATGGTCGCCTTGCGATCGGCCTCGGAGCGGATGCGCTGGGCCGCTTCCTGGCCCTGCGCGCGGATCTCCGCGGCTTCCTGCTGGCGCTCGGTCTGCATCCGGCGGAAAATCGCCTCGCTGTTGGCCTGCGGCAGATCAACGCGCTTCAGCCGCACATCGACGACCTCGATGCCGAACTCCTTGGCCTGCGCGTTCACGTCTTCGTTAATGCGCTCCATCATCACGTCGCGCTGGTCACGCACCACCGTCTGGAAGTCGGCGGCGCCGAGCACGCGGCGCAGCGAGGCATCAAGCGTGGAACTCAACCGCGACCGCGCCACGGCTTCGTTCGTCACAGCCTGGAAGAACAGCAGCGGATCGGTGATGCGGAACCGTGCGAAGGCATCGACGAGCAGCCGCTTCTGGTCGGCGGCGATCACCTCCTGCGGCTTGCTGTCCAGCGCCAGGATGCGCTTGTCGAAGATCGTGACCGTCTGGACAAGCGGGTACTTGAAGTACAGGCCCGGCTCTTTGATCACGCGCTGCGGTTTGCCGAACTGGAGCACGAGCGCCTGTTCGGTCTGCGATACAATGAAGGCTGCCGAGTAGGCGGCAAAAGCGCCCAGGGCAAGCACGATTACGACAACGGCGAAAAGGGCTCGTCTCATTGGCTGGCTCCCTGCGTGCGGCCCTCCTGCCTCCGCAGCTCATTGAGCGGGAGGTAGGGCACCACGCCCTGTCCGGTCTTGGCTTCGTCGATGATGATCTTTTCGGTCCCCGCGAAGATGCGCTCCATCGTCTCCAGGAACATGCGCCGGCGCGTCACTTCGGGCGCGGAGGCATACTGCTCATAGATCTTGATGAAGCGATCCGCCTGACCTTCGGCCTCGGCGACAGTCTGCTCCTTGTAGGCCTGTGCGGCTTCGAGAATGCGCGCCGCCTCACCACGGGCTTCCGGCACGACCGTGTTGGCGTAAGCCAGTGCCTCGTTCTGCAGTCGCTCCTGGTCAGCGCGGGCCGCCTGAACGTCGCGGAACGCGTCGATCACCTGCGCGGGCGGGTCAACCTTCTGCAGTTGCACCTGGGTAATCCGGATGCCTGCCTCGTAGCTGTCGAGCGTCTGCTGCATGAGCGCCTGCACGGCCTGCTCCGTTTCCTGGCGCGACCGGGTCAGAAGCGGCTGCAGTTCGCTCTCGCCGGCGACCTCGCGCAACGCGCTCTCGGCGACATCCTTCACCGTTTGTTCCGGCTGCTGGACGTTGAACAGGAAGTTCTCGGCGTTATTGATCCGCCAGAAGACGACCGAGTTGATGTCGACGATGTTTTCGTCGCCGGTGAGCATCAGGCTTTCTTCGGGCACCTGGCGGGAAACAGTCGTCGTCACCCCGTCAACCTCGCCGCGGAAACCAACAGAGATCCGGTTCACGCGGGTCACCTTCGGTTTGAACACGGTCTCGACCGGATACGGCAGCCGGAAGTTCAGGCCCGGCGGCAACTGCCGGTCGAATTCGCCGAAGCGCAGCACGACGCCAACCTCATCCGGCTGAACGCGCGTGGTGAACCCCTGCCAGCCGAAAAAGGCAAGCAGCGCGAGCGCGATCAGCGCAATCACGCCGCCGCTTGCGCCGCCGCCGCCACCCGGCATGGCCTTTTTCAGGCGGTCCTGACCCTGTTTGAGGATCTGTTCGAGGTCGGGGCCCTGGTTGCCGCCGCCCGACGGGCCCTGTCCCCAGGGGCCGCCGCTGCCGCCTCTCCAGCCTCCGCCGTTTTGACTACTCCAAGGCATGGTGATGATCCTTTGTACGTCTCAGATGACTGAAGGGTCGCGCATCGCGATCAGGCGAAACAGCTGATCGGGACCGCCTACCCGGCTCGATTGTGGGGAAGTCCATAACCGCGAACATCTCGCTTTAGGTCTTGGCTCGCTTATAAGCCACTTGCTGATCCGGCGCAAACTGAGAGCTAACCTTATGATCCGCCGTCGGCCGGTTGTCGGCGGCGCCGTTTGCCGGCATTTCGTCGGATATGGAGAGGCCCCGCAGCACCGTCAATGTGCGCCAGGTCGATTACGGTCGCGCCGCGCTGGCGGAAACAAGCCGAATCGTCGCGCAGTTATCGCCGTGGCAATGTCGCTGTGACACACTGGCTTGCAACCTGCCCCTACGAAAGGCGCGGTCCCGGACGTGTTGATCGGCGTTGCTGGCGATGAGATGCTGGTGTAGCATGAAATAGAGCATAACGGGCCCTCTCCCTGAAAACCGCAATGGCCAGGGAGGCAAGCACTATGCTGAAGGGTCCAAGCCGGCGAACGGATCAGCAACGACGCACCGGTTGGTATGTACTTCCGGGCTGCTCTTGGCGCTCAAAGGCCGGCAGCAGCATGCCGGCTGGGCGGGCGAGGCGCTTCCGCGCGAAGCAAGCGCCAGCAAGTTCATAGATTGCGCAAGAGAGCTACGGTGAGCCGCTCTTGGACATCGGACACGACATGGGCTCGACGCGACATCACAACGCTGCAAGGCTCACGCAGTGGGTGCATTAACGGGGCTGATCGCCGCAGTCAACGGTTTTGGCGACCACGGCAGGCGACCTGTTGCGTCACTGCATCACACAGCAGGCATGGGCCGCGTTTCGGCATTGGCGCGAATGGATCGGAGAGCAAACCATTCAGCGATGCTCCGAAAAAATGTCGGCGCTATGCGTTTTTTGGCGAAATCAACCCTTTGCCTTCGATTTTTCAGTCACGATGTATCTGAAGGCTGGGGATAAGGTCATGGGCGAACATGAGTCACGGTGACAGCTTGGGCGAACTTAAAGGCATGAGCAAAGAAACGATCCTCGAAGAATTCCGTGGGCGCTACGCTGATCGGCGGACCTCCGAGATGTCTCTGCAGGAGTACCTTAATGCCTGCCGGGACGATCCGAAAATGTATGCAAGCGCGGCCGAACGGCTGCTTGCTGCGATCGGCGAGCCGGAAATCGTCGACACGTCGCGCGACGATCGGCTGGGCCGCATTTTCCAGAACCGGACAGTCCGGCGCTACCCGGCCTTCGACGACTTCTATGGTCTGGAAGAGACGATCGAGCGGGTGGTGGCCTTCCTGCGCCACGCCGCGCAGGGCCTGGAGGAGCGCAAGCAGATCCTCTATCTGCTCGGCCCGGTCGGCGGCGGCAAATCGTCGCTAGCCGAGCGCATGAAGAAGCTGATGGAAACCGAGCCGATCTACGTGCTCAAGGCCG
>CAYYSM010000166.1:0-6032 GCA_964474225.1 uncultured Hyphomicrobiaceae bacterium | reverse complement strand
GCAGGACACCTCGCTGTTGCACCGCTCGGTGATGGAGAACATCCGCTATGGCAAGCCGGATGCAACGGACGAGGAGGTCTACGAGGCCGCGCGCAAGGCGCATGCGCACCTCTTCATCCCGGATCTACGCGATTGGAAGGGCCGCACGGGGTACGACGCGCATGTCGGCGAGCGCGGCGTAAAGCTGTCGGGCGGGCAACGCCAGCGCATTGCCATCGCGCGCGTGTTGCTGAAGGACGCGCCGATCCTCGTGCTGGACGAGGCGACCTCGGCGCTGGACAGCGAGGCCGAAGCCGCCATCCAGGAGCAGCTTTACAACTTGATGCAGGGCAAGACAGTCATCGCCATTGCGCACCGGCTTTCAACCATCGCCATGCTGGACCGGCTGGTGGTGATGGATCAGGGCCGCATCGTCGAGCAGGGCACGCATGACGAGCTGATCCGCACGGGCGGCATCTATGCGTCGCTCTGGTCGCGCCAGTCGGGCGGCTTCCTGTTCGAGGGTAAGGTGGCGTAAGACGAAGGCGCTCGGCTACCTGCCGGGCGCTTTTTCCGCCTGCTGGGCGTGCCGCGGGCGCATCCACCAGATGATTGCCGCGCACACCGCAAACCAGATTGCGGCCACGACGAAATAGAACGCGAGTTGCAGCCCCAGCGCGGTGCCCGGCAGGCGCATGATGGCGACCGTGACGGTGAACCACAGGTAGAAGATCGTGAAGACGACCACACCCATGACGCCGATGAATTTGCGTGTGCGATCCGACATGGCCCGCACCATACTCAAACGCTCGCCGACGCGCCAATGGAAAAACGCGCGCCGCCTTGCGACACTGCGCGCGCTTGCTGTCGCGCGCTGCGCGGACTAAATCGCGGGGCAGCTTTCGGAGACATGACATGACCGACGCCGTCGCGCTCAACGATACCCACGCCAGACCCGGAAGCGCAGACACCGCCATCCGCACGTGGCTGGGCTGCGTCATCACGCTGATCTTCGCGATGGTCGTGGTCGGCGGCGCAACGCGGCTGACCGGCTCGGGTCTGTCGATCACCGAATGGAAGCCGATCCTCGGCGCGATCCCGCCGCTCTCGGCCGCCGATTGGCAAGAGGCTTTCGACAAATACCGCCAGATCCCCCAGTACCAGCTCGTCAACAAGGGCATGAGCCTGGCCGAGTTCCAGTTCATCTACTGGTGGGAATGGGCGCACCGCTTCCTCGGCCGCTTCATCGGCGTCGCCTTCGCCATTCCCTTCATCGCCTTCGCCGTGGCGGGCTACATCCGCCGCGATCTCGCCCCGAGCCTGATCGCGCTGTTCGCGCTGGGCGCGCTGCAGGGCTTCATGGGCTGGTACATGGTGCAGAGCGGGCTGGTCGACCGGGTTTCGGTGAGCCAGTACCGGCTCGCGGCGCATCTGGGGCTGGCGGCGGTCATCTATGCGGCGATGATCTGGGTGGCGCTGGGCGTTGGCCAGCCGGCGCGCGTCATCAAGCGGGGTTGGGCATGGCTATCGGCTGCCGGGTTGCTGGTGTTCACGTTTGTTCAGATCGTGCTTGGCGCATTCGTCGCGGGCATGAAGGCCGGGTTCGCCTACAACACCTGGCCGCTGATGGACGGCGAATTCATCCCGGACGGACTGCTCGTCATGCAGCCGTGGCATCTCAACCTGTTCGAGAACGCGCTGACCGTGCAGTTCAACCACCGCATCGCGGCCTACCTGCTGTTCGCCTGGGCGATCGTCCACGCAGTCGCGATGGTGCGGACCAATCACCCCATGCGCATATCGGCGCTCGCGCTCGCTGGCGCGGTGACGCTGCAGGGCGTGCTCGGCATCTGGACGCTCGTCGCGCAGGTGCCGCTGAGCCTGGGTCTCGTGCATCAGGCCGGCGCGTTCGTCGTGCTGGCGATCGCGGTCTATCACCTGCACGGGTTGTCATCCGCGCGGCAGGGCGCTGGCGCGGAGACAGCGCGCGCTACGGGATGATCTTGCCTGCGGTTTCCAAGTAAGTCTTGCCGGCTTCGCGTACCGCAGCTTCTTGGTGCGCTTCGGAGGCCCGGTGGAGCGTTTCGAGCGTTTCCTCCAGCTCCTCCATGCCCTCTTCGATACGGTCCAGCGCCTCTTCGAGCGTGTAGGTCGCTTCGTGGATCTGCTCCACGTCATCAGGCGATAACGCGTCTTTCTCCAGCACCTTGGCGACCTGCTTGTTGTGCTCGGAGAAGTTTTTCACCGCCTGTTCCAGCGTTTCCGCTTTTTCGGCGCGGTAGTGCTCGAAGGCTTCCTTCTCATTTTCGCTTGCCAGGGCCGGAGCGGCAAACCCTGTCGCCAGCGCAATGGCTGCTATCAGAGTGATGTATTTCATGGCTTTTCTCCTTTTCCGTTATTCCGTCGTTGAATGCGCCGCGTCGCGTATGCGGCGTCCTTGCTTGCCCAGCCGCTTGACGGTCTCGATGACCTCGTTCATGTCCAGCGGCTTGGTCATGAAGGCTTCAATCCCGTGGGCCCTGTAGGCTGTTTCGTCCTCTGGAAGGCTGCTTGCGGTGAGCGCGATGATTGGGATGCGCGCCTTCCAGTCCTTTCGCGCACGTATGCAGCCGATCGCCTCAAGCCCGGTCATCACCGGCATGAGGTTGTCCATGATGACGAGATCGAAGTCGCGCGCGCTGATTTCCTCCAGCGCCTTCTGGCCAGTGTCGGCCATCGTCACGCGGCAGCCGATCGAGGTCAGGATTTCCCGGATCAGGAGTTGATTCACCGGGTGGTCTTCGGCAACGAGGACGTCATACATTCTCAGACTTCCCTCCCCCGGCGGCTCTTTTTTTTTACATCCGCAGCAAATGCGCGCGATTGCTGCTCCGGCTTGATAACGGGTATCGGCAGACGCACGGTGAAGATGGAGCCTACGCCGACCTCGCTTTCCACCGTGATCTCGCCCTCCATCAACTCCACCAGCCCCCTCGTGATCGCGAGGCCGAGGCCCGCGCCGGGAGACGTTCGGCTGCTCTCTTCAGTGCGCGCGAACCTGTCAAACACCGCGGCTTGCTCTTCTGCGCGCAAGCCCGGTCCGGTATCAGCCACGGCGAAGGCGATGCCATCGGCGGTTTCGCTCACCTTGAGAGCCACCTGCCCTTGCTCGGTAAACTTGATCGCGTTGCCGACGAGGTTGATCAGGATCTGCTTGATGCGGCCCGGGTCGGCACTGATGCGCGCGCCTGCCGGCAGATCGACCGTCGCCATAAGATCCAGGCCTCTCTCGGCGGCCATTGGCCTCATCAGGCGCGTCGTCTCATCCACCAGCTCCGCCACATCGAAGGGCTGCGGATGCAGGTCTACCGTTCCGCTGGAGATGCGCGAGAGATCGAGCAGGTCGTTGACGAGTTCGAGCAAGTGTTCCGACGACGATTTGATGATTTCCGCGCGTTCGCGCTGCTTCTCGCTCAACTCGTCCATCATCATCAGCTGGACAAAGCCCATCATGCCGTTTATCGGCGTGCGCAACTCGTGGCTGATATTGGCCACAAATTCGCTCTTGGCGCGGTTCGCCGCCTCCGCCTCGGCCCGCGCCTGCATCAGCGCGGCTTCCTGCTCCTTGAAGGCGGTGATGTCTGAGCGGATGCCGATCATCTCGCCCTGCGGCGTGCGGCGGTCTCGGCGCAGCATCCAGCGGCCGTCGGTGAAGCGCACGATCGTTTCGACCATCTGGCCGGACCTGCGCATGGCGAGCTGTTTCTGAATCCAGGCTTCGGGGGCTTCGCCCTCCGTGTCGAAGCGCCCGCGCGCCACCAGCCTGCGAACGATTTCCTCGAAGGTCATCCCCGGCTTTTTGATATCGGCATCGTTGCCAAGCAGCCGGGTGAACGCGGCGTTGGCCCGAACGAGCCGGTCGTTCTCATCATAGATGACGAAGCCTTCCGAGATGGCCTCGACCGCGGAGGCCAGCCGCGCTTCCGCGCGCTCGGCCTCGCGTTTGGCCTCGCGCAGGCGTTCTTCGTGCTGCTTGAGTTCGGTGATGTCGGTGACCACGCCGATCCGTTCGCCGGTCGGCGTGCGCCGGCCGCGATGCAACATCCAGCGCCCATCGACAAAGCGGACGATGCCTTCGCCACTGGTCTGGGCATTGCGCTTTTCGATTTCACGGCGCATCCAGGTTTCAGGGTCTTCGCCCTCCGTATCAAGATGTCCGCCGAGCACGGCCGCGCGCACCAACTCCTCATAGGTGACGCCGGGCACAAGCTTATCCGCCAGGAATGGGAACTGCTCGCGCAAGGCGGCGTTGCACATCACGACCCGGTTGTCGGAATCGTAGATGATGAACCCCGTCGAGGCCGCCTCGATAGCTGAAGCCAGCCGCCCCTCCTTGACCTCCGCGGACCAGGCGGCTTCTTCCAGCTTCGTCTCCCGCCGTTTGCGAACCGCGATATCCCGCACCAGGGCGATGTACTTGACGGGACGGCCCTTCTCCGCGCGGATCGGCGTCACCGCGATCTCGATCCAATCGCTCTCGCCGCTGCGCCGATAGCCCAGTATGTCGCAGCGGACGGCCCGGCCATTCTTGATGGCCGCCTCAATGCGCTTGATTGCCGCAGGGTCGGTGTCCGGCCCCTGCAGCCGGTCCCACAGCTTGCGGCCCATGAAGTCCTCCGCCTCATAGCCCGTCATGCGCTCCAGCGTGGTGTTCACCCAGAGCGTCCAGCCCTCGCCATCCGCGATGATCACGCCATCGGAACTGTGCTCGGCGACGAGCGCCAGCAGCCCGCTGTGCCGGCACATCAGCTCCAGCTGGGCACGGATCTTGGCGGCCTCGGCGTCCCTCTTCGCGCCGACGCTGGTGTCGCGGACAAACGCAATCGTGCGCGGCTCCGGGCCAGTCCGATCGCTCACCAGCCAGAGACTGATCGGAAAGCGGCTGCCGTCGCTATGGCGGGCCACGAAACTGCGCCAGTGATTCATCTCGATCGGGCCTCGCAGGGCCTGGTGTAATGCGCGCTTCACGAAAACATCGCGCCGCCGGTCGCCGTTCGGCAGAAGAATGTCCACGGGCCGCCCGATCAGCGCATCGCCCGGCCAGCCGAACATGCGTCGCGCCGCGTCGTTGATCGCCGTTATGCGGCCCTGCTGATCGGCGACCAGAATGCCATCCGGACACGCATTGGCGATCCGCTCATCGAACATGATCTGCTCATGCCTGCTTGTTCCCGCAGGCATAAAGTAGAAAACGTCGATGATAATATTTCGTGTGGGGAATCGCTAAAAATCTGAAGAAAAACCGCGTAAAAACGAAGTGCGGCGCACGGGAATCCGCGCGCCGCAGTCGTTTTCTCTTGTGGGAGCGTGTTAGCGGCCTGCGACGCTGCCGCATTTCAGCGCGCCACGCTCCGGGCAATTCTGCACGATGGCCGTTTCAGGATGGAACGCGTGCGCCACAAAGGCGAACGTGACGTCATAGGGCACGTCCGCGCCGTCGCGCTCGACCGCGACGGTGCCGACGTCGCGGCCGCCCGCGACGCTGGAGTCATCCAGCGCGGAGGCTTGTCCGGGTCGCCAGCTGATCGTCACGTCGCCGGCTTCGACGCGTTCATGCTCGCGCAGCAGATCGAGCGCGACGATGGTCGGCTCATCGGTTCGCACCATCACCACCCGCACCATCGGGTTAATGTCTTCGGGCAGATCCCCGCGGAACAGGAAGGGCCGCGCGCTGGAGTCATAGCCCGCATAGGGGTTGCGGCCATAGTTGCGGAAGTTCGGATTGTTCGGCACGAGGATGCGCCCGTCCGGGTGGCGCTCGCGAAACTGCGCCAGCGACTCCAGCCGCGCGGGCAGGATTTCGAGCTGCGTGCCGGTCATCTCCCCGACGATGGCCTTCCCGGTGAACTGCTGCCACCAGCTTTCGGTGAGCCGATCATACATTACGAGGTCGGAGTTGCGCAGCTTGCCGGTCGTGCCGAAGGTGGTCGTCTCGCCCTTCACGACCCGCTCGAACACGACCGCCGAGTTGCACAGCGGGCAGTAGGTCACCGCGACCGGCTCCCCGCCTACCG
>CAYYSM010000165.1:0-6066 GCA_964474225.1 uncultured Hyphomicrobiaceae bacterium | reverse complement strand
TCTGGCACATGTCGCGGGCGATCGGCAGGCCGAAGCCGCCGCAGACCACGTCGCCCAGGAAGTCGAGCAGGACGTAATCGAAGTCCCAGTCGTGGAAGCCGAGCTTTTCGAGCGTCTCGAAGCCGTGGATGATGCCCCGTCCGCCGCAGCCGCGTCCGACTTCCGGACCGCCCAGCTCCATCGCGAAAACGCCGTCGCGCTTGAAGCAGACATCGCTGACGGTGATCTCATCGCCGGCCAGCTTCTTGTTGGTCGAGGTCTCGATGATGGTCGGACAACTTCGCCCGCCAAAGAGCAGGGAGGTCGTATCGGATTTCGGGTCGCAGCCGATGAGCAGGACGCGTTTGCCCTGCTGCGCCATCATGTAGGACAGGTTGGAGAGCGTGAAGCTCTTGCCAATCCCGCCCTTGCCGTAGATGGCGATGATTTGCGTTTCCTTCGTCGGTTCGCCTTGCGGCACCGGATCTGGCTCGACCGATGCTTCTTCGCGGAGCTGGTCGCGAATGTTGTCAATGACGGTGGAAGAATTCTTCGCGCCGTTGGCAGCACTCATGGTCACGCTCTCCAATCCAAAATCATTTTGAGACAGGCGGGATCGTTAAAGGCGGTCTGGTAGGCCTCGCTGGCCCGGGCCGCGGTTTCGCGGTGGGTAATCAGACCGTCGAGGTTCAGGCGTCCGGCCTCGATAAGACCGCAAACCGCCGTGAGGTCGTCCGGCTTCCATTCCGCCGCGATCTTGATCGTGGCTTCGCGCATGAAGGCCGGTGGGAAGGCGAAGGACAGCCGTTCGCTGTAGAAGCCGGCGAGGATGACTTCGCCGCGGGGCGTCAGGCGGGCGACAAGCGTGTCGAGAATGTTGGGGTCGCCGCTGACGTCGAAGATGGTCGCGTAGCCCTTGCGGTCGTCGTTGTCCGGGTGGACGACCTCGTATCCCGTCCCGCCGGTGGCGCGATCAGGGTTGGTCTCCCAGACGACCGGGGGCGTGCTGTCAAGCGCAGTTGACAGCCGGGCCAGAAGCCGGCCCAGCACGCCGTGGCCCACGATAAGGCTGCGGCCCTCGACGGCGCGCATCACCAGCGCGTGATAGGCCGTGGCGGCCAGCGCCAGCAGGATGCCCTGTTCGCCGAGCGCCTCGGGGATCGGCGCGACGCGGTTGCCCGGCACCACCACCCGCGAGGCCGCGCCGCCGAACAGACCGCGCACCTCGCCGTAGCAGCGCGCGCCGGGGACGAAGACCATTTCGCCCGGCCGCCGGCCCGACTGGGGTCCCGCCTCGCGCACGCGCCCAACGGATTCATAGCCGGGAACAAGGGGATAGCCCATACCGGGGAAGTGCGGCATGCGCCCGGTCCAGAGCAGCTTTTCGGTGCCTGTGCTGATACCGCTCCAGGCGATGTCGACGACGATCTCGTCATCGCCCGCCGGCGGCAGCGTCAGGCGGTCCAGCTTGACCATTTCGGGCCGCTCCAGAACGACGGCTGTGGTGTCAAGTTGGGCGTTCATCCCCGTTGCTCTTTCAGTTCCGTGCATGTTGCTCTGAGTGTCAGTTTAAATTGACCATGCATGTTGTCAAGTTTGTTTTACAGATTTTGCCGGGATCAGCGCCGGGCCGTCATCAGCTGTGTCAACAAAGGGCGACGCGTGTGCTTCAGGCGGATGTCGCGGAAGCCGGTCTTGGCCAGGAGCTTGCGAATCTCGCCGGCGCTGCGCGGGCGGCCCTTGCCCATCGCGAGCAGGTAGAAGCCGAAATAGGCGTCGCTGATGGTCTCGGCTCCACGCACACCGGAGAGCGTTTCGGCAACGAGCAGCGTCCCGCCAAGCGGCAGGGCGGCGTGCGCCTGGCGCAGGATGCGCAGCGCGCTTGCGTCGTCGTGATCGAGCAGAACGCGCACCAGCGAGATGACATCCGCGCCGGTCGGTAGCGCGTCTGCGAAGAAATCGCCGCTGGCGAGGCGCACGCGGTCGGACAGCCCGCTGCGGGTCATGCGCTGCGCGGCCTGATCCGCCACGGCGGGCAGGTCGAAGAGGGTTAGCCGTAGATCGGGACAGCGCCCGGCGACTGCCTCGATGAACGCGCCATCCCCGCCTCCAACATCCATCAGATGCCGGTGCCGCGACAGGTCGTAACCGTCCAGAATGTCCTCGGCGATCAGCGATTGTGACGCCGCCATCAGCGCGGTGTAATCCGCTGTCTCGTCCGCGCTCAGGTCTGCCGGCGCTTCGCCTCGCGCGTAACCCCAGAAGCGCGAAAGCGCAGTATCCTCGACTTCGCCGCGCAGGAGCGCCACCGGGTCCCGCAGGTCGTCATAGAAGTGCGGGTGATGGGCGATCATCGCGATCGCGCCCGGATTGCCGAGCAGCGCCGCCCCGTCCATCGAAAGCTCATAGCGCCCGTCGCTCCGCGCGTCCGCCAGCCCCAGCGCCGCCGACCCGGCCAGCAGCCGCCGCGCGCCGTCCTCCGGCAGCGAACACGCCCGCGCCACTTCCGCGACCGTTCGTGGCGCTTCATCCAGCAGTTCCAGTAGCTTCAGCCGCACGCAGGCGGCAAGAATCTGCGAATAGACGAAGCCCGCGCACAGATCGAACAGCCGCGCGGCCCGCTTGCGCGCGACCGGGCGCGTCAGCGGAAAGGCCGCCGCCCAGCGCTGGAAGCCACGGCCGCGCACCAGCCGGTTACGCCAGCGCCGAAAACGCGCGCCGATCGACGCCGCCGGCGGGGTTCCCTCCCCGTGTGTCGCGACTTCTCGATCCGCTTGATGTGTTGTGTCCGCCATACGCTTGTCCGGTCGGGCGCGTCTTGCGCTTGCCCGCACAGCATAAAACTGTCATTTCAGATTGTCACCTCTGTATGTCATGTTAAATTGACATTCGTGGAAAGGGAGGTGAAGTGGCGTGAGCAAGGATCACGTGGTCATCGTGGGCGCGGGGATCGGCGGGCTGTCCGCCGCCTTGCTGCTGGCCTCGCAGGGGCGGCCCGTCACGGTCGTGGAACGCGCGCAGGAGCCAGGCGGGAAGCTGTCGGAATCGGTCGTCGGCAACGCGCGGATCGACTGCGGGCCGACGGTGTTCACGCTTCGCCGCGTCTTCGAGGAAATCTTCGACGCCGCTGGCGAAGATCTGGACGCCTATATCACCACGACGCCCGCCGACGTGCTGGCCCGCCACGCGTGGAGCGAGCGGGAGCGTCTCGACCTTTACGCCGACAATGCGCGCTCGGTGGAAGCGATCGGCCAGTTCGCCGGCAAAGCCGAAGCGCGGCGCTATCAGGCTTTCTGCGCGGAGGCGACGCGCATCTACCGTACGCTGGAGCACGCCTTCATCCAGCAGCCGCAGCCGAGCTTCCCCGGCATGATCGGGCGGATCGGCTGGCGCAACACGAGCGACTTGCTGCGGCTCAACCCGTATGTCTCGCTGTGGAAGGCTTTAGGCAAATACTTCCGCGACGAACGGCTGCGCCAGCTCTTCGGGCGCTATGCCACCTATTGCGGGTCATCGCCGTTCCGCGCGCCGGCAACGCTGATGCTGATCGCCCATGTCGAGCTGGACGGCGTGTGGATGATCGAGGGCGGGATGAAGCGGCTGGCCGAGGCGCTGCAAATGGCGGCCGAGCGGCACGGCGCGTCGTTCCGCTTCGGCGAGGAGGTCAGCGAGGTCGTCGTCGAGAATGGCCGGGCGGCCGGAGTCGCGCTGGCCTCTGGCGAGCGTCTGAGCGCGGGCAGCGTGCTGGTCAACGCCGACAGCGGCGCGATCGGCCACGGCATCCTTGGGCGCCAGGCCTCCGCCGCAGCGCCGCGCGTGCCGATCCGCCAGCGTTCGCTCTCCGCCGTCACCTTCTCGATGCTCGCGCAGACCGACGGCTTTCCGCTGGTCCGGCACAACGTCTTCTTCTCCCGCAACTACGAGGCCGAGTTCCGCGACATCTTCGAGCGCGCGCGCGTGCCCGCCGAGCCGACCGCCTACATCTGCGCGCAGGACCGTGATGACAGCGCCCGCGTCAACGGGCACAGCGGCGAGCGTCTGATGTGCATCATCAACGCGCCGCCCACCGGCGACCGACACACCATGAGCGAAGAGGAAATAGACCAGTGCAAGGAGCGGACCTTTTCCCTGTTGGCGCGCTGCGGGCTGGATGTGCGCAGCGAGCCCGAGGCGATCGCCGTCTCTACACCGGCGCATTTCGAGAAGCGGTTTCCCGGCACGGGCGGGGCGATCTATGGCGCCGCCTCGCACGGATGGCGGGCGTCCTTCAATCGGCCCGGCTCCCGGACGAAGATACCCGGCCTCTATCTGGCGGGGGGCAGCGTGCATCCTGGGCCTGGCGTGCCAATGGTGGCGATGTCCGGCCGGATGGCGGCCAACTGCATTCTGAAGGATTCCGCTTCGACCGGCCGGTCGATCCGGGCGGCTACGCCTGGTGGTATCTCGACGGGCTGAGCGATGACGGCCAGCACGGGATCACCATCATTGCTTTCGTCGGCAGCGTGTTCTCGCCCTATTACGCCTGGACCGGGCGGCGCGACCCGCTGAACCATTGCGCGCTGAACGTCGCGCTCTACGGCAAGAGCGGGCACCGCTGGGCAATGACCGAGCGGCGCAAGGAGCACATCAGCCGCAGCGCGAACGAATTCGTGCTGCGCGGCAGTGCGCTGGACTGGGACGGCACGCGCCTGCGCGTGCAGATCGACGAGCCGACGGTTCCGTTTTTCGGCCGGATCAAGGGCACGGTGACGCTGCACCCCAGCCCGTTGACGCAGCAGGCGTTCGTGCTCGATCACAACAACCGGCATGCCTGGTGGCCGCTCTCGCCCGTCTCCCGGATCGAGGTGTCTCTCGAAAAGCCTAGCCTCCGCTGGTCCGGCGCGGCCTATCTGGACATGAATACGGGCACGGAATCGCTGGAAGCCGGTTTCCGCTACTGGGACTGGTCGCGCGCGAGCATGGGGAACGAGACGGCTGTCCTTTACGACGTCACCATGCGCGACCGAAGCCGCCGCTCGCTCGCTCTTGTCTTCGACGAAAACGGCGAGGTCCGGGAAATCCCAGTCCCGCCGTCGGTGCGGCTTCCCCGCACGGGCTGGACCATGCCGCGCAGCACCCAGTCGGAAGACGGTCAGGCGCGGGTGATCAAGACGCTGGAGGATTCGCCGTTTTACGCGCGCTCGCTGGTGTCATCTAAGCTCCTCGGCCAGCCCGTCATGGCGATGCACGAGTCGCTGCATCTGGACCGGTTCCGATCGCCGATTATCCAGTCGATGCTGCCCTACCGCATGCCGCGGCAGTTCTGGTGAGCTATTTCTTGCCCCCGGAGCCGCCGCGGCGGCGCTTGTCGCGGTGCAGCGCGTAAAGCTCCCAGAAGCCATAGGAAATCGCGCCGAGGAGCACGATCGCCCACTCGTATTCCATGATGAGATCGACCACGGCGTCCCCGCTCTACATGTGCTCAACGCGATGCGACTTGCCGATCGCCTTGCGGGCGCGGCGCACCACCCACCAGACGCCCAAAACGACGAACGGAATGCTGATCGCCATGATCACATCCGGATTGGCCGCCACGCCGGTTCCCTTGACGACACCCTCCGCCGCATATCCCACGAGGCTCACGAGGTAATAGCTGATCGCGGCGACTGACAGCCCTTCGACCGTTTGCTGCAGCATCAGCTGCATCTTTGCGCGCTTGTCCATCGATTCCAGCAACGACTGGTTCTGGGTTTGCCGCTCGATGTCAACGCGCGTGGACAGCAGTTGGGTGGCTTGCGCCACCTTTTCGGACAGCGAGGCCTGCCGCTCGGCCACAGTCTGGCAGGTGTTGATCGCCGGGGCCAGCCGGCGTCCGACGAACTCGTTAAAGGTCTGCAGACCCGGCAGGCGTTGTTCGCGCAGCTCGCGGATGCGGCTTTCCACGAGGGTGTAATAAGCCGAGGCGGCGGTGAAGCGATAGTCGTTGTCGGCGCGGCGGCTGGTGATCTCGGCTTGCAGCTTGGTCAGCCGGTCCAGAAGCTCTGGCTCGTCGATGCGGGTCGCGGAGACCAGCGCCGTCGTGATCTCCGCCAGCCGTTGCTCGGCGTT
>CAYYSM010000164.1:0-6106 GCA_964474225.1 uncultured Hyphomicrobiaceae bacterium | reverse complement strand
CCATCGGCTCGTCCAGAATGAGCAGGCGCGGCTCGGCGGCCAGCGCCCGGGCGAGTTCTACACGTTTCTGCATACCCAGCGGGATCGTCTCGACCGGCTCGTGGCGTACGCTCTGGAGTTGCAGCAGGTCGATTATCTCCTCGACCTTCTTGCGGTTGCGAACCTCTTCATCCTTGGCCCACACCCAGTAGAACAGCGACGCCAGCGCGCTCGGGCGCATGTGGACATGCCGGCCCATGAGAATATTGTCGAGCGCGCTCATACCCTTGAACAGCGCCACGTTCTGGAAGGTGCGGGCGATGCCGAGCGCGGCCACATTATGCGGCGCCATGCGCTCAAGTTGATGGGATCCGAAGCGAATGCGTCCGGACTGCGGGGGGTAAAAGCCCGTGATGGCGTTCACAAGCGTGGTCTTGCCCGAGCCATTCGGCCCCACCAGGCCGTAAATCTCGCCGGGCTGGATCGCGATCGATACGTCTTTGAGCGCCTGCAGCCCGCCGAACCAGCGGCTGACATGCTCGCAAATGAGCACCGCCTCGGCAGTGCCGGTCATCGCATCCATGTCCTGCCGGCCGACCAGCACATCGCCAGCACCGGCTTTATCTGGATGCTGATCCGGCGGGAGCGCGACAGCACCGCCCTGCTGGCTGCTTTGCGCGCCAGCGCGGGTGTTCGCCACCCTCATTGCGTTTCCTCCAAGACCTAGTCGGTACCGGACTTTCGCCGGTTTATTGAAACGGTAGTGACAAAGGCGCTTTCGATCAATGCAATAAATATGGTATTTTCCATTCGAGATTTTCGAAATGACGATGCCGCCGAACCTTGTCGATCACCTCACAGCCTTCGTTGCCGTCGTCGAGCACGGCGGGCTGACGGCCGCTGCGCGGGAACTGCGCTGCGCGGTCTCCTCCGTGAGCTATTCTCTGGATCAGCTTGAAACGCATTGCGGCTTCCCGCTGCTTGAGCGGGGGACCCGGCGCTCGGAACTCACGGATCGCGGGCGCGCATTGTTCTCTGAGGCGAAATCGCTCGTAGAGCGCGCTCAGCGGTTCAAATCGCACGCTGCGTCGCTTGAGAAAGGTGAGGAGTCACGGCTTCGCATTCTGGTCGACGTCCTGTTCCCGCGGACGGTTCTCAATCGGGCCCTTACGGCATTCGCCGAAACGCACCCGCGTGTGCGCGTGCAGCTTTTCAACAGCTCGCTGGCCACGCTTTGGGATGATCTCCGCGGTGGCGCCTTTGACTTCGCGCTGACGCTGTTGACCTCGATGCCTTCGGACATGGAAGGCAGGACCTTCGCGGTTGAAAAACTCGGCCCGATCTGCGCCGTCTCCCATCCGCTCGCGCAGATTCCGCCGCCCCTGCCGATGAGCGCCTTTCAGACCGAAAGGCAAATTTACTATGTCGGCTCGCCGGAAATCGATATGGATCGCGTCGGGCGGCTGTTCAGCACCGACGTCTGGTCGGCCAACGACGTGGACGTGATCCGGGAACTGGTCTGCAGCGGGGTCGGCTGGTGCTTCTCCGACCCATTTATCTTCAAGAGGGAATTGCGTGACGGTTTGGTGCGTCGGCTCGAATGCGTCGATGCCCAATTCCACCCGATCCGCACGCTCGGCGTCGCATGGCCAGTCAACCGGCAGCCGGGCGCGCTCGGGCGGGTGCTGATCAACACTGTCTCGGATCAGGCGCAAGACCACTCGGAGCGGCTGGATCCGGCATTCTGATGGGATGGCGTTGAGTTGCGAAATTGGATATATCCGCAACTCTTGAAAATACTCCCTTTCCATAAACGCAAGGCGGAACATCGTCCATGAGATTTCTATCAATTTACCCAGTAGCGGCTTGAGAATTCTCCAATCACGTCTTGCCATTCTGCGGGCCAGATTGGTGCTTAGCGCGACCGTGTCCCCCATGAGCACGAAGCGCCGGCTCCATTCGTCGCAAAAGACCTGCGTGACAAGCTCGACCGACATGTGACCGTTCCCGCGCGCCAACGCCGCCAGCGGCAGGAAGATCAGCGCGACCATGTGGTAACTGAGTGACCACGTCGAGCGTCCCCCGGATCGGGCTGTCGAGCAGGCATTCCGCTTTCGGCAGCCGTATCTCGCGGCAGGCACCTTGACGCTGTGCGCGGTGCGGCGGTACGAATCTCGTTGAATAGGTAGTTAAGGGAGAGCGCAGGGATGGCACATCCGACACACATCGCGCGGATCGCGCTGCCCGACCAGAGCGCGCTCGACCCTGAAACACAGGCCTATTTCGACCTGTGCCAGGAGAAGCTGGGCCTCGTTCCGAACGTGCTGCGCTGCTACACGGGCAACCCGGCCAAGCTGCGGACCTTCAGCGCCTTCTACAACGAACTGATGCTCGGCGAGTCGCCCCTGTCAAGGCTCGAGCGCGAGATGATCGCGACGGTGGTATCCTCCCGAAATCGCTGTTTCTACTGCCTCGTGGCGCACGGGCAGGCGGTGCGCCAACTCTCCGGCGATCCCGAACTGGGGGAGTTGATGGTGATGAACTACCGCGCCGCGGACCTCTCCGCGCGGCACCGGGCGATGCTTGACTATGCATGGAAGCTTTCGGACGCGCCGGACACCGTGAGTGAAGCGGACCGTGAAGCGCTGCGCGCCGCCGGGTTTTCGGACGCCGAGATCTTCGACATCACCGACGTGGCTGCCTTCTTCAACTACACCAACCGAATGGCGCACGGTCTGGATATGGTGCCCAACCGCGAGTACCATGCGATGAATCGCTGAGCGGGGCCGGACCGATGACCGGTTACCCGCTGCGCCCCTGATGGAGCCCGAAAGCGTCGCCGTCGCCGGCGCTACGCATTTCATACCGGGCCGCATGGGCACGCGCTCTCTGCACGATTTCGCAGCACACGCGGGGATAGACCCGCGATGACCGTATCGCCCGCCGCGCCGTCCTCGGTGGCGATCAGGCCGAACGTGGCGTTGTTGCCGAGGTTCTCGGCGCTGCGCTGGCCTTTCTTGCCGACGATGGCCCATATACCTTCGGTGACGGGCAGGCTGCGCAACGCGGCGAGTGCCGGGGTGGCAAAGGCCAGAGCGACCAGGAGGACCAGTGCGGCGCGGGTTCGGGTCATCAGGCTCCTCATGGCGCGTCGCTCATTCGCAGTTGTTGTGGCGGCGCCACATCATCGGATCATGGCCTTCCGGCACATTCGCGCAGGGATCGGCCGCACCGTAACCCCGCAGCTCGTTATAGCGCACGATCTGTTCGGCGGTCAGCAGGGGCGGCGTTTCCAGATGTCGCGAGAGATGGATGAAGCGCAGTTCCGCCCGAGCGTCAGCAGCGGTGTCGATCAGTGTCCGCAACCGCTCGGGCGTCAGATCGCCCGTGCGGAAGGCCGCCTCGATGGCCGCCTCTGCCGCGATGAGGCGTTCGCCCGCCGCTTGCGCCTCGGTCTGCATGGCCGCGAAGATCGCCTCGATGGCGGTGACCTGCTCTGCCGACGGGCCTATCCGATCCTGCAACTCCAGAAGATGTGCCGGGCCGGGCACGCCGTTCAATTCGGCGGCGAGCGCAAGGCCCCAGCCGCGGCCGGAGCGAAGATCGTCGAGATCGCTATCGGACAGACTCTTGATGTCGCGGCCTTCCATCCCGGCATATGGGAAATGGCCTTGGTTCTGCGCAAACGCACCGCAGGGAATGGCCAGAACGCAAAGGGCGAAGACAAGACGGATCATCGCGAAACTCCTATGATCTTTTGTTGGTCCTCTCGCATCTCGCGACCGCATCGCATATGATTGCGATCATGTCTGATCTTCTTGAGCCACTGTTTTCCGATGCGGTCTCGCGCGATTTCGCCGCTGGAGAGGTGCTGTTCCGCGCCGGCGACCCGGTGGTCTCGATGATCCTGCTGCAGGACGGACGGGCCGATCTGGTCCGTCACACGGGTCACGGGCTGAGGATGATCCTGCATCGTGCCGGCCCCGGGCAGATCCTTGCCGAGGCGTCCGCCTGGTCCGATGTCTACCATTGCGATGCGGTGGCGTCCGAACCCTGCGTGGCTGCGCTCTTGCCGCGCCATGTATTCCGTACGCGCCTGAAGTCGGACCCCGGCCTTGCGGAACGTTGGGCGCGAAACCTGGCGCGCACGGTTCAGGCGGCGCGTCTCCGGGCCGAAATCCGTTCGCTCCCACGCGTAGCCGACCGCCTCGACGCGTGGCTTGCAGACGGTCAAAGCCTGCCGGAAAGGGGCCGCTGGCAGGAGGTGGCCGCGGAACTTGGCATCACCCGTGAGGCGCTCTATCGCGAATTGGCGCGGCGCCGAGCCGGGAAGACGAAAATCTAATCATTGTCAGGTTCTGGTCGCCAAGAGCAATCGGTCTCAGGGCAGCACCGCCATCGCCACGCGCAGTTCGGCCAACGCACCTACCGGCTGCGCCTCCTGCATGTTCGGTCTCCGTTCCACTCGATAGCGGAGGGAACAGGCTGCGCAGTTTTGGCGGTGTCGCGCGTCAGGCCATTGGAAGCACAAGATAAATTTCGACCGAACCGAAATCGGCGCGGTTCGCCCGACCAGAGACGAGAGGCCATTCAGAGACGGAAAGCTCTGCACGCCTGCGTCTCAGCGGTTCGCACCAAACCAGCAAACGCCTTTGAAAACAGGAGAAAATACGGCTCGGTCGGGCGGCCTGAACAGGTTCGAAAGGGTGATGGTGGCGGAGGGGGTGGGATTCGAACCCACGAGACGGTCGCCCGCCTGCCGGTTTTCAAGACCGGTGCCTTAAGCCACTCGGCCACCCCTCCACGCATCTCAGATAGAGCTTTGGTCGATACGACGCAAAGCCGCCTGCGTTCACCTTCGATAGCACGCCCGCCCCTGTCAACCTTGCGGCAGTAAGAGCGTCGGCGGTACGCGCGGAAAGGCTGGCGTCGCGCGCGACCGGAGATGGGGATAAGCCGGCTGGCACTCGACACGGCAACCTGCGCGGGCGATCATGCGGTGATGATTCGCCGATCGCGAGATACGACACGCCGTTTCGCAGCATGAGCACGCATCTGCCCGCCCTGCCATCCGCCGATCTGACCCGGCTGAACCCTGTCGCGCCACGGGATGCCGCGCTCGCCTGCCTTGCATGCATCCACGGACCAACGGCGGCAATCACCCGCAGCTTGAAGCCGTGGGGCGTGGCGGACGTGGCGGACGCGCTGGAGCAGCTTCGGGCGGAGGGCTTGGCCGAGCAGGCGGGGGAACGCTGGCGGCTGAGCAGGGCCGGCCAGGCGGAGGCGGAACGGCGTTTCGACCTCGCCGCGGCGGACTGGCCCGCGCTGGCCGAGCGGCAGTTGCCCGCGCTCGCGCTGCGGCTCGACCCCAGGCAGCCGGAGACGCGACGATACCTCGCTGATGCGCGCAATTTCTATGCCTGCACGCTTGCCGCGCTGTTCGATCTCGCCGACCCGGCGGCTCACCCGAAACTGGGCGCGATGCGCGCGGCGCTGGTCTGGCGGATTGCCGCGGCCCGCTGTCCCGATCTGCTGAGCGCGGAGGCTCCCACCGAGATGACCGGCCCGAACGATCCGCTCACCCGCGCGCTTTATGTCCGCTTCTGCGGGCTGACGCGCGGCACCGTCGATCAGGCGACGCCGGCGCTGCTGCGGCGCATTTTGCCGGGCGCGTCGGCGGGCGTTGGCGGTTTGCGCCGGGCGGTGGTGCGCGCGGCGATCAGCAACGCGGCGGGGGAGAGCGCGACCAAGCCGGTCGAAACGCAGACCGCCGAGCCGGAGGACTTAGGCGCGACCGTCGCGAAGCTCGCCCGGAAGCTGAAAACACCGAAGGCGAGCGGCGGGATCTTCACGGGCGGGCAAGTCGCCATCGCGCAGGTCTATGACGCCTACACCGCGAACGGCCACGCGCCACTGTCGCTTGACGATTTCAAGTCCCGGCTGTGGGCGGCGGTCCGCGCGGGCGCTGACTTCCACCTCACGCGGCTGGACATGCCGCATCTGATGGATGACGCGTTGCGCAAGCGTTCGGCGACCCCGACGCGCGCGGGGGATGTGGTGCACTTCGTTGTTGTTGAGTAGCGCGTGCCGAAAATGCTCGTAAAATAAAAACAAAATCTTCACGACT
>CAYYSM010000163.1:0-6125 GCA_964474225.1 uncultured Hyphomicrobiaceae bacterium | reverse complement strand
CGTGTCCGTGCCTCCAATGCTGGCGGCGATAGCGCGTGGAGCAATACCGAATCCGTCACCGTCACAGACAGCGCCGAAGGCGACGCCTACGAACCCGATGACACCTGCGCTCAAGCTAAGGCGATTCTCACGGATGGGACGGTACAGCAGCGCACGTTCCACAAGCAGTCCGATGAGGATTGGGCCGTCTTCCAGGCGACGGCGGGGGTGACGTATCGCGTCGAGGGGCAGGTGCCGGTGGGGTCTCCGGCGGATGTGAACCTCGAGATTTACGCGCAGTGCGCCGACGATCCGCTGGATGAACAACACAACAGTTTTGCGCCCGGCGTGCGGCTGGAATTCACCGCGCCGGCTGATGGGCCGCTCTACCTCCGCTGGCTCAACCACGATCCCGCCGTGTATGGAGACGATGTGGCCTACCATATCTCAGTGCAGGCATTGGCTGCTGAGGCGACGCCGGGGGCCGTCATCATCGTGGCCGGGCGCGACAAACACCACGACACCTTGCAGACTAATATCCATTACGCGGCTGGCCAGTTCTACCAGATGTTCCAGAACAACGGCTATCCGGCCAACCGCATCTACTATCTGAGCACCGACCTCACACAGCCGGGCGCGAACGCGCTGGCAACGGCGGGCAACCTGGAAGGGGCTCTCACCACCTGGACGCTGGATAAGGTGGCCGATGACCGCCCCCTCACGCTGTACCTGATCGATCACGGGATGCCCAACCGTCTCTATCTGGACAAGCCGGCCGGCGAATGGGTGACGCCTACGCAACTGGACACCTGGCTGGCGCAAGTGGAAGCCGCGCATCCCGGCCTCAAGGTCAACGTGTTTGTGGAAGCCTGCTATGCTGGCAGCTTCATCGGCTTGCCGCAGAGCTTGAGCCGGGCCGGGCGCGTGGTAGCGACTTCGACCGGCGCGATGAACCTGGCGTATGCTTCGGCTAAAGGCGCGGTGTTCTCCGATTATTTCAGCGCGGCGTTGAATCAAGGGATGAGTGTATACAGCGCGTTCGAGAGCGCGCGGGGGGCCACGCGCGCCGCGTACCCATATCAAACCCCGTGGTTGGATGTCAACGGCAACGGCATCCCCAACGAGCCGGAAGACGCGCAGATCGCCGCCGCGCGCGGCTTCGCCTACGCGGGGACATTGAGCAGCGATCAATGGCCGCCCTACATCGCGCAAGTCGCGCCGGTGACGGTCAGCAACGGCCAGGGCGATTTGCGCGTCGAAGCGCGGGATGATGGGGAAGTGCGCTACGTGTGGGCCGTGATTTATCCACCTTCGTACACACCGCCGGCCACCCAGGAAGAACTGGTGCAAGAGACTCTCCCCACGGTGATGCTACTGCGCCAGAGCGCTGGCTGGCACAGCGCGCAGTACACGGGCTTCGCTGAGCTAGGTGAGTATCGCGTGGTCTTCTACGCGGAGGATGATCTGGGCTTGGCCGCGCAGCCCGTGGCCTTCACGGTGCGGACGGGATGGGGGGTGTATTTGCCGTTGGTGGTGCGGCAGTGACGCCTTTACGCCGGAGGGAAGGCCGCGCGCCGGACTGGGCTACACGCGGAGTGGGAAACGCAGGTGGTATCGGGGACGTTGCCGGCGCGTCCGTGGTGGATAACAGATGTGATAGAGTAAGGAGGATACTATGCTACGTACAGCTACGTTTTGGAAGGTATTGTTAATTGGTCTGTTGCTTCTGCCTATGCTAGGCCTGGTAAGAGAAGCCTCTGCCGGGATCAATGTGTGGACCAACAATCGGCCTGAGGATGGAGACATTGCGCTGGAAGCAACACCTGATGCGATCAATGCGCCTCAGTATACAATTGACTCCATCACGTTAAGTTTTGTGGCCGACCCTTCAGGATACACTTTTAAGAATGCCGTATTGATGCGGCGTTGTGGTTCGGCGAACTACCATTGGCTTACGTCTGAAAGATTGTCCCCTAATCAACAACGTTATGGCCCCTGGGATAAAAGCCCGTTGAGTGGCTGTTCGGGCAGCTATGTGATTACTAACTGGGCCGCTTGGGAGGACGAAATCTGGAAGGTTTGCGCCGGGTCTTCAGATTCCAGTGTTTCCTCCTCTCATTTCTATGATCATCCCAACAATCGCTGCTATCGCGTGTGGCGAACCAGCAGCGGCATTGGTTACAAGGCCGTCTTTGATATTGCTGGAAAGGTGACCGACGCGGATGGCGCCGCGTTGTCTGGCGTTATCATCTCACTGAATAATGGACAGAGTGCCACGACGAACAGCAGTGGCAACTATCGCTTCGATAATATTGATCAAGGGACATACACGCTTACCGCGAGTAAAAGTGGCTACGTTTTCACGCCCGCTTCATACTCAGTCACTGGCCCGCGCCAGCCTTTGAATACCACCCCCGATGTGATCGACCAGAATTTCACGGCGCTCACGCTAGCCAATCCCGTCATTGATAGCGGCCTTGATATCGAAGGAAGCGACACCGTGGGAACCGGCAGTACCATCTCGGTTAGCTTCCGAGTTCTCAATATCGGAGATGTGACCTGGTCACGCTCTGATGTACACGCTCAAGCTACAGGCCCAATTACTATCAACTTCCCCACCCAAAGCATGAGCCTGGCACACAATCAGTCGATCTGGTATGAACAAGCTGCCACCTTCGATACACCGGGAACCTATGCCATCTGCGGCGGCTATGGTGATTTTGTCGCGCTTGATGGGGGGAGTTGTGCAACCTTAATGGTTCAGCCATCAGTGCCACCAACTCCCGTTTTGAATGTAATAAGCAACGCCGACGGCGGCGGCAACTACACCGTCTCTTGGAGCAGCGTCAGTGATGCAACGGGCTATATCTTACAAGAAGCCACCAACAGCGACTTTACCGGCGCGACGACGGTCTATTCTGGCAGCAACACTTCCACCAATATCAGCGACAAAGCGCCGGGTACATATTACTACCGCGTGCGGGCTTCCAATGCCGGCGGAGATAGCGAGTGGAGCAACACCCAATCGGTAGTGGTCTCGCGCGATCTCTACGAAACCGACGATACCTGCGAGGAAGCGAGCACGATTTCCACAGATGGTTTAGTGCAGCAGCACACCTTCCACAAGCAAGCGGACGAAGATTGGGTCATCTTCGAGGCGACGACCGGGACCACCTACCGCATCGAGGCGCACATCCCGCCGGAATCGCCGGCCGATGTGACGCTGGAACTCCACGGGCAGTGCGCCGGGCTGCCGTTGGAAACTGAGTATCACACGTTCTCTCCCGGTGTGCGCTTGGAGTTTGAAGCGCCCACCAGCAGTGCGTATTATCTGCGCTGGACGAACCACGACCCCACCGTGTTCGGCATGGAGGTAGCCTATCACGTCTCCGTGCAGGCGTTGGACGAGGAAGCCGTGCCGGGGGCGCTGGTCATTGTGGCGGGGCGCGACAGGGTCAACGATCCATTACAACCTAAAATCCACTATGCCGCCAAGCAACTCTACCAGGTATTCCAGGCATATGATTACCCGGCGGAGCGCATTTACTACCTGGCGACCAATCCGGCGCTGCCCGGCTATAGCGCGCCGGCCACCGCCGCGAATCTGCAAGCCGCCATCACGATGTGGGCCGCCGCGCGCGTTGGACCGGAGCGGCCCTTTACGCTGTATATGATTGACCACGGCAAGCAGAACGAACTCTATCTGGATGGGCCGGCCGGGCAAACGGTATCGCCGGCGCAGGTAGACGCATGGCTCAGTGAATTGGAGACGGCGCATCCGGGCCTCAAGGTGAACGTGATTGTCGAGGCGTGTCATTCCGGCAGCTTCATCCGCTCGCCGCAGACGGTGAGCAAGCCGGGGCGGGTGGTGATCAGTTCTACGGGGGTCGGCAATGTGGCGTATGCGTCCGCGCAAGGGGCGATATTTAGCGACCATTTCACAGTGGCATTGTATCAAGGGCAGAGCCTTTACCAGAGTTTTGAGAACGCACGTTGGGCCACGCAGGCTGCGTATCCACATCAGACGCCGTGGTTGGATGATGACGGCGATGGTCTCCCCAACCAACCCGATGATGGACAGGTGGCGGCTACGCGAGGCTTCGCGTATGCCGGCACGTTCAGCGGGGATGTATGGCCGCCGCACATCTTCGCCGCGGTCGGGCCGAGCGAGATCACGCAAGGGCAGGGCGTCATCCGCGCGGAGGTGCAGGATGACGAGCAGGTGGATCGCGTGTGGGCCGTGATCTACCCGCCATCGTATCGCCCGCCGGAGAGTGGGGAAGAACTGGTCTCCGAAGTGCTGCCGACGATCGTGCTGCAAGTGCAAGGCAACGATCAGTTTGCCGCGACCTACACCGGGTTCGACGAGTTGGGCGTGTACCGCATCGTGGTCTACGCGGAGGACGAAGGTGGCCGCGAGGCGCGCCCCGTGGCGGTGGAGGTGCGCACCGGGTGGGGGGTGTATCTGCCGTTGGTGTCCAGGCAGTGATCGTGAGTGAAGAGTCAGTTTACCGAGAATTTCCAAATTGGTGTGACGTGATATACCAAAAAGGCCAATAATAGCATTAGATAGTATAGATGTGGTACCATCCAATTTTAGCTCAGGGAGGTTAAATGATGAAAACGAAAGTGATGTCTCTATTGTTGTGTCTGCCTTTGTTGGTAGGACTTGTGCCGTTTTCTACCACGCCATTGGCGATGGCGGAGAGTTACGCATCAGAAGATGGACTTTACTCTGATAATATCGCAGCGCTTCCTAACCTGCAACCACAGGAGGGAGAGCCGGGAGATCCGGTTGTCACTGGCGAACTGGGATTAAGTGCAACGGTGCAAGTCTTTCCCTATGATGTGGACATTTACGGTATCTATTTCGTTGACGGTGATACAGTATCTCTTGTCACATCAGTAGCGGTAGATCATATCAACGCAGACCGTGTAACGGCCAAATTATCCCCTGATGGATACAAGGTCGCTTATTTGGTTGAGTATGGCAGCACTGGCTTCAGCCGTCTGGTGGTTGTAGGCATTGACGGTTTGAATAGCAACCCCTTATGGGAAAGCACCAATCCGGGCCGGTATATCACTTCGTTTACCTGGTCGCACAATAGCGAACGTCTGGCTTATGCCCTTTCCAGTGATCCGTTTGGACTCGATCAGGAAATCGTTGCTTCATTTGAAAATCCCGATGAGGAAGTAGATCCTCTGGAAGAAACTGTCCCTATGGATGACATAACTGCACTCACTGGCGAGGTGTGGGTCACTGATCTCTACGGTGCTGAACAAGAGCAACTTGTAGATCGCGGCGCGATGGATGTGCTTGGTTGGACAAGCGATGATAGCGGCATATTGTTTACCACTTCTTATGTTGCATCTACGGAAGTGCAAATCAGCAGCTTATTGACTGTGGAGCGTGCGATTACGCTTACTTCGCCTTTTGCCGGGCATGTAGCATTGGTACAAACCGATGCCGTGACGAATCCTGTTGTGACTGCATTATTCACGAATACGGCTGTACTTGAGGAGATACCAACCGAACCGCTCTATATAGATTTCTCCCTGCATGAGACTGCTGCAGGAGTGCAAAAGATTTCTGCATTGAGCACGCCTGAATTCTTCGAAACCTTACCTACAAGTGACACAACGTTGCTAATGGCAGACCTAAGCGGCGTCACTAACCGCATTCAGAATGCTGATTTGACATTTGCCCATGTGTTGACAAATACCGAGACCATCGTCAATGTACAAATTTCTCCAGATGGAACACAGGTCGCTTACATGACTGAGCAAAATGGTGGGCTATGGGTAGCGTCCACAACTGGGATTGGTCACACCGTTGTTGTAACCCAAGGGCTTGACACCCAGACTGGCGTTATATGGGGAACTGCCAACAATGTTTTAGGTGCTATGGCTCTGGACTCTTACACACTGAATGTAGCGACTCTTGATGGTAGTACAGCAGGTCTTTTGAGCGCTTTACCCAGTGAAGCCTTATTAGCAGAGCCCTTAGCTGCCAATGACGTGATAAATTTGAATGTGCCGTATGTGCATCAAATGTTAGATGTCTCAGATTGGTTCAATGGCCGATGTGCCTGCGGCCCCACATCCACTGCTATGGCGTTAGCGTTCTATGGAAAATTGTCATCTAG
>CAYYSM010000162.1:0-6129 GCA_964474225.1 uncultured Hyphomicrobiaceae bacterium | reverse complement strand
GATACATCGTCGGCCCGCCGCCGCTCGCCAGCAGCACGGCCTTGGCCTGCACGAAGCGATAGACGCCTTCGCGCATGTCGATCAGCAGCGCGCCGGCCGCGCCAGAGCCGTCTTTCGCGGGGATGATGTCAAGCGCGCGATGTTCCTCCAGAGCGCTCACGCCGCGCGCGCGGACCTGTTCCATCAGCCGGTTGATGATCTCGATGCCGGTCAGGTCGCCCTTGTGCACCGTCCGGTCGAAGGTCTGACCGGCAAAGGCTTTCTGGTGAAGCGTGCCATCCGGGTTGCGGTCGAAGAAGCAGCCGACCTCGTTTTCCAGCTCGCGGATGCGCTCGATCGCGGTCACGCACAGCTTCCAGGCCAGATCCTGACGTGGCAGCCACTTGCCGCCCTCGATGGTGTCCATGAAGTGCCGCTCGATCGAGTCGCCAGGCGCGAGCGCCACGTTATAGCCGCCCTGCACCATGCGCGTGCAGCCGCATTTGCCCATCAGGCCCTTGACCGCGATGGTCACGTCGAGATCGGGGTTCGCCTGCTTGGCGTGCAGCGCCGCGAACAGCCCCGCGCCCCCCGCGCCGATGATGAGGATGTCCGTGCGGTGGCGTTCGATATGCATCTAGAAAGCTCCTAAAAGGAAAGCGCCGCCCGCGACGACCGCCGCGCCGATCCCGGCGGTGATCCAGCCCTCGCGTGCATGACCGCGCCACGGCAGCAGCTCCAGCGCGAGCAGCCGCAGTCCGAAGAACAGGTGGATGGTCAGGAGCACGACGAGGCCCCATTCGGCGACCTTGAAGAGCGGCATGTCAGCGAGCACCAGGAATTCGTCCAGCGCAGCCGCGCTCTCCAGGGCGAGGCCCAGCACGAGGAAGTGCAGCGGAAGGAACAGCGCCAGCGCGACGCCGGACAGGCGATGCCCGATGAAGGCCCAATAGCTGCGATGGCGGCGCGGCGAGCTACTCATAGCGGCCCTCCGATCACGGCGACGACGGCGCGCGCGCCCATCGCGACCAGCACGACCCCGAACAACACCATCGCCCAGTCGATGAGGCGGCGGGACACCGGCGTCCACTCGATCAGCACGTTGCGCAAGCCGATCGGCGCGTGCACAGCGGCGGCGAGCACGAACAGAGAATAGAACGCTGCCCAGCCGAGGCTGCCCTGCGTGCGCCCGAGGATCGCATCGGCGGTCAGCCCTTGGCGCACCGCGTAGATGATCAGCAGCAGATGCACCAGCACGAGCGGCGCGAGCAGCATGGCGGACAGGCGTTGCGCGATGTAGAGGTTCCGCTCCATCACCGGACTCCCAGGAAGTCGAGGAGGGTCATGCGCCGCAGGCCCGAGATGCTCTCCGTGGGGCTGATGCCAACGGGGCAATGTTTCATGCAGCTTCCCTGCGTGTGGCACGCGCCGCAGCCGCCGGCTTCGGTGACCTTGCGCAGCGTCTCGCGTTTCGCGGCGTGGCGCTCATCGTTCACGAGCGTCCAGGCGCGGTTGAGCGCGGCGGGGCCGAGATACTCGTCATTCCACGACACGACATCACAAGCCGCGTAGCAGATGCCGCAGTTGATGCATTCGATGCCGCGATCGGCGTTGCGCCGCTTCCTGCTGGCCGGATCGACCGCGATCGGCGCGTCCGCGCGTGTCTTGCTGCCCTCAAATCGACCGCCGGCCTTCTGCCACTTGTCGAAGAACTCGCTCATGTCGCAGGCGAGGTCCTTGATGATCGGCATGTTGCGCAGCGGCTCGATCATGATGTGCCCGTCGCCCGCCACACGGCGCACATGCGTGCGGCAGGTCCAGCGCGGCACGCCGTTCACGGTCATCGCGCAAGAGCCGCAGACGCCGACCCGGCAGGCGAAGCGATAGGCGAGCGCCGGCTCGTGATGGCGCTGAATCTCGGTGACGACGTCGAGCACGGTCTGGTTCTCGCGCCACGGCACGGTGTAGGTCTCGAACGCGCCGTCCTTGCCGCCGCGCCAGACATCGACGCGCAGATGGCGGGTTTCCTCTGTCCCGGTCGTTTTCTCCAGTGCCTCTTGCATTACCTAGTGTGCTCCTGGCGCATCCTTGGCGAAGACGGGCGCGGGCTGCGCATCCAGTTGGACGTTGATGCAGGCCGGCTTGCCGCTGGCGAGCGCGCGCTCCAGCGCGGGCCGCAACTCCTCGGCAGTGGTTACGTATTCGCCGTGCGCGCCCAGCCCTTCGGCCGCTTTGTCGTAGCGCGTCGGCAGCAGGTCGCAGCCGGTCTGCCGGTCCATGCCGAATTCGCGGATCTGCAACATCCGCTCGGCGTTCCAGCAGGCATCATTGCCGATGACGAAGATGGCGTTCGCGCCCTCGCGCACGGCGGTGTCAAACTCGCCGAGATAGAAGCCGGCGGTCCCGTCGCCGAGCGTGCAGATAACGGTCGCTTGCCGGTCGGCGATCTGCGCGCCGATGGCGTTGCCCATTGCGCTGGCGATAGCAGCGGAGATACCGTTCATGACTCGGCGCGGCGCGTTGACAAAGCCTTGCATCCACTGGCCGAACTCGCCGCCGTCGGCCACGTAGATCGCGTTGTCCGCACCCGCGACGACCTCCTGCAACACGCGCCCGACCTCCCAGGGGGCAACGCCCTCGCCGGATGCCGGGGGCGCATCGAAGTCGCGATTGGCGAGCGCCGCCTCGACCTCCGCGCGCCAGGCTTCTCGCCCGTTGCCGCTCTTGGCCGCGCGGATAAGGTGCTCGGCGCACAGATCAGCATCCGCCTCGATCCGCCCGGTCAGCCGCGGCCCGAGCGCGCGTTCGGCCTGCTCCAGCGCGGGCGTATCCGGCGCGACGGCGAACACCTTGGCATCGGCCGGGAACACGCCTGCCTCGCCATACCTCACGGTGTAGTCGAACTGTTTGCCGAGGCTGACGATGAGATCGGCCTGGTTCAGGCAGTCCGCGAAGCGGCCCAGCGCCGGGTCGCGCAGTGCGCGCGGGCTTTCGATCGGCACGACCGGCGCGCCGGTCGTCTCAGTCAGCGCGGTCAGGATATCGCCGGCGCGCGTGTAGGTCATCGCCGGACCGGTCAGGACCACAGGGCGCTCAGCGTTCGCGAATGCTTCCGCCAATGTCTCGATGTCGCTTTCGCGCGGCGGGTTCGGGTGGCGGGCGAAGGCTTCTGCCGGCGGCACGGGCGCATTCGTCTGCGCGGTCAGCACGTCGGCAGGCAGCGCCACATGTACCGGCCCCGGCCGGCCCGAGCGCGCAAGGCTGATCGCGCGCGCCAAATCCTCGCCCAGCGTGTGCTCGCTCATCACGCGCACCGCGCCCTTGGTGACCGGCCCGGCCATCGCGCACTGGTCGAGTTCGTGAAACGCGCCCTTGCCATCGTGGGCGAGCGGCGAGTCGCCGCTGAGCAGGACGACCGGGGTTTCGGAGGTCTTCGCCGAATACATTGCTGACAGGGTATTGGCGAAGCCTGGCCCGGCGGTCACCATCGCCACGCCGATATCGCCAGTGAGCTGCGCGTAAGCCTCTGCCATGAACACCGCGCCGGCTTCGTGCCGGGTGTGGATGATGCGCAGGTCAGTATCGAGCGCGGCATCGAAGATCGACATGATCTGGTTGCCGGACAGCGCAAAGACGGTCGTGACGCCGCATGCGGCCAGTGATTGCGCAACGATGTCAGCGCCTCTCATGCGCTGTCCTCCCTCGCCCCGGCGGGCTTTGCTTTCGTTGGTTATCACGTTAAAAGTTTTTGCTGGCTCAATCAAGCCTCCTGCCTTTTGAGCTTGGCTAAATGAAAGGCGTGGGAGCGGATCGATGGACGTGAAATCCCTGTATACCCTCATCGCGATTGCCGATCAGGGCAGTTTCGGCGATGCCGGCCGGGCGGTCGGTCTGTCCACCTCGGGCGTGAGCCTGCAGGTCCGCGCGCTTGAGGACGAGCTGGGCATGACGCTGTTCGACCGCAGCACCCGCCCGCCGCGCCTGACCGATCAGGGCCGCGCCTTCGTGCAGCGCGCCCGGGAGGTGATCGCCGCCTGGGAGAGTCTGAGCGAAAGTCTGAAGCGTGACGCCACGCGCGGGGTGCTGCGGGTTGGCGCGGTTCACACCTCGGTGTCGAGCATCATGCCGCCGGCGCTGGCCCGGCTTCAGGCGCGCACGCCGGATCTGCACATCCACCTGATGACTGCGTTATCGCACGAGCTGGAGGACGCGCTGAAGCGCGGCACGCTGGACGCCGCGATTCTCTCGCGGCCGGCCTCGGTCGATCCGGCGTTGCGCTACCGGACGGTGGTTGAGGAGCCGCTGGCCGTCATCGCGCATGAAAGCCTGGAGGGCGAAAGCGACCGCGAGCTTCTGGAGCGCCAGCCGTATGTGCGCTTCAACCGGTTCGCGCGCGTGGCGCGGCAGGTGGAGGCCGAGTTCGCCCGGCGCGGCATTGTCATCAGGTCGCGGATGGAGGTGGATACGCTGGAGGGGGTGGTGCGCCTTGTCGGCAGCCTGCTTGGCGTTTCGGTCGTGCCGGTGCCGCGCGTGGGCTTCCAGTTCCCGCCTGAGATTCGCACGGTGCCATTCGGCGCGCCCCCGATCCTGCGCGAGCTTGGGCTGCTCGAACCGGCCGTGAACGCGCGCGCGCATTTCTGCGATCTGCTCTATGAGGAACTTGAGGCGCTTGCGTCCGGGGATCAGGAGAGGAAAGGAGAGAATGGTACCGCTGCCCCGGCTCGAACGGGGGACCTCTAGATCCACAATCTAGCGCTCTAACCAACTGAGCTACAGCGGCCCTGCAACGCCCTTAAGGCTAGTGCGTCACTCGCTGCGATGCAAGAGGCTGGGGCGGCTGCGCTGGGGGATCTCGACCGCAAAAATGTTCCGCTTCTGTTCGCATTTTGGAATTGACACGCATTGCGGGTGAAGATAGAACAGATAGCGAACATTGGGCCCCCGCTAGAGACCCAACGTTCCCCGCGCCGCTCATGGTTTCGGTTGTGCGATTGCCGCCGCACGGCCTCCAACGGAACGGCGTCATTCATGCGCAGGCGGGTTGCTGCGGCGAGCGTGCGCCCTCTCAGGTTGTTGCGTGACCGCGCTCAGCGCCGGCCCATCCGCCCCTTCCCCCGCCCCCACGAGCGGTGGTTCGGTCGGCCGCGGTGCCCGTCTGCGTCTTTTTTCTTCTTGCTACGCGGCGTTTTGCCGGGGTTGGCATCGCACTCTTAACCGGGCCACATGTTAAACTAGAGGCAGGCGCAGAATCGTTCGGGGCAAGGCGCAATGGCGCATATTGATGTGATCGGGGCGGGTATCACCGGGCTTTGGCAGGCTTTTGCGCTGGCCGAGCGCGGGCACCGCGTGCGGCTGATTGAGCGCAGCGCGGAGCCGTTCGCCGACGCCGCCAGCCGGCTGGGCGGGGCGATGCTCGCGCCGTATTGCGAGGCGGAAGCCGCGCCCGCGATCGTGCGTGATCTCGGCCTGCGGGCCATGACGATCTGGCGGGACAAGCTGGATTGCGTCGAGCGGACCGGAACGCTCGTCGTCGCCCAGCCGCGCGACCGCGCCGAGCTTCGCCGCTTTGCCGCCCAGACCGAGGCGCACGAACAGGTGGACGCGGCGCGCCTCGCAGCGCTCGAACCTGCCCTCGAAGAACGCTTCCGAACGGGCCTGTTCTACCCGCATGAAGCCTATGTGCCGCCAGATGCTGCGCTTGCCGCGCTGCGCAAGGCGCTGGAGCAGGCGGGCGTCGAAATGCGGTTTGGCGCGGCAGTGCCGGACGACGGCGCGGAGATCGCCATTGACTGCCGAGGTCTGGCCGCGCGCGAGGACCTGTCCGGGTTGCGCGGCGTGCGCGGGGAGATGGCGCTGGTCGAGACGTCCGAAATCGCGTTGCATCGCCCTGTCCGTCTGCTGCACCCGCGCTTTCCGCTCTATGTGGTCCCGTGGGGCGGCGATACCTACATGATTGGGGCCACCGTGCTGGAAAGCGACGATCGCGGGCCGGTTACGCTGCGCTCCGGGCTGGACCTGCTCGGGCTTGCCTATGCGCTTCATCCGGCTTTCGGACAGGCGCGCGTGTTGCGGCTGGACGCTGACGTTCGCCCGGCCTTTTCCGACAACGTGCCGCGCATTATTGTCCGGAATAGGCGCATCTATGTGAAC
>CAYYSM010000161.1:0-6166 GCA_964474225.1 uncultured Hyphomicrobiaceae bacterium | reverse complement strand
GTCGTCAGGAAAAACGCCGCTAACAGCAAGGCCGCGCGGATCTTGTCCATCAGGCTCGTCCTCCCCGCCGCGTCTCAGGCATCGACTTCCCCATCTTCGTGATCGCTGCCCTCCTCCTCTTTTGCTTTACGCTCCAGCGGCACGCCGTACAGCTCCATGCGGTGGCCGACGAGCCGGTAGCCCAGCTCGCGCGCGACGCGCTCCTGAATGCGCTCGATCTCGTCATCGCGGAACTCGATCACCTGGCCGGTGTCCATATCGATCAGGTGGTCGTGGTGGCTGCCCTCCGCCTCCTCGTAGCGCGCCCGGCCGTCGCCGAAGTCGTGACGTTCAAGAATGCCCTGCTCCTCGAACAACCGCACCGTGCGATAGACCGTGGCTAGCGAGATACGTTCGTCCACGTCGTTCGAGCGGCGGTAGACTTCCTCCACATCGGGGTGGTCGGTCGCGTTGGACAGGACGCGCGCAATGACCCTGCGCTGGCCGGTCATGCGCAGGCCCTTTTCCTCGCAAAGCTCCTCGATGCGGCTCCGGCGTTTCGGCTTGGCCGGCATTCTCCCCTCGACAATCTTTTGCCGCCCTTACTGCGGCGCGGCGTCGCACAAGTCGCAACGTAGCACAAGCGCCGCCGTGCCCGCGAGGCCGGGCGCTTCCGCGCCGCGATAATAGGCTTCGCGCCGGCCGACGCAAAAGAAACCCATCCTTGCATACAGTTGCCGCGCGGCGTGATTGTCTTCGGCCACGTCAACGAAGACATGCCGCGCGCCGCGCTGGCGCGCTTCCTCCATCGCCACGGTGAGGAGGCGACGCCCCCGGCCCTGACGCCGGAGATCCGGCAAAACGCCAAAGGTCAGCACCTCCGCCTCATCGGCTGCGACCCGGCACAGGATGAAGCCGGTAAGCGTCTCGGCGCGGGTGCCGAAGCCGAAGACCGCCGCTTCGCCGAGGAAGCCGCGGAAATCCGCTGCGGGCCAGCCGGGCGGAAAGAAGATTGCGTGGAGCGCGCCGATCGCGGGCGCATCGGCGGTGGTGAGCGGCGCGATTGTGAAGGGCGGCGCCTTCGCCCGGACGTGTCTCACCTGCCCAGACGCGCCACGGCGAAGCCGTCTTGCGGCTTGGCATCCGGGGCACGCAGATAAAGCGGCGACAGCGGGGCGGTCTCAGGGGCGCGGTCGGCGCAGATCGCGGCGAGATCGGCGGCATCCGGCAGGGCGTCAGGCATCAGCGCGATCACCCGCTGGTCAGGCCCGGCCGCATTCGCCAGCAGCGGCGCGCCGCTGCCCACCGCGATGCACTCCTCATGCGGCATGGTATGGGCGCAGTCCTCCGGCGAAAGCGCCTGCGCATCCGACACCGCACGCCCGCCCGCGAATTGCTGGCAATACAACTCGCCGCGCCGCGCATCCATCGCCACGACAAACGGCTCGCGCGCCTGCTGGGGCGTGAGCCGCTGGGCCGCGCCATGCGCGATGGCCTCCAGGCTCGTTGCAGCGATGACCGGCTTGTCCGCCGCCAGCGCGAGCCCGCGTGCCGCCGCGACACCGACCCGCACGCCGGTGAAACTGCCCGGCCCGCGCGTGACCGCGATCGCATGCAGATCGGCGAAGCTTATCCCCGCCTCGGCCATCACCTCACGGATCATGGGGAACAGCGCCTCGGCGTGGCCGCGGCTCATCGCCTGAAAGCGGCGGGCCACCACGCCATCGCGCCAGACCGCCGCGGAGCAGGCGCCCATGCTCGTGTCGAAGGCGAGCAGGGTCATACCCGCCTCCGCGCGCTATCAGATGATGCTGGCGATTTCATCGAACGCGAAGCGCGGCAGCCGCGGGAAGAGCACGCTCTCGTCACCGTAGCCGATATTGCAGAGGAAATTCGATTTATACCGGCCGTCGGGGAAGAACTCGCGGTCCACGCCGTCATTGTCGAAGCCCGACATCGGCCCGCAGTCCAGCCCCAGCGCGCGCGCCGCCATGATGAAATAGCCGCCTTGCAGCGTGCCGTTGCGGAAGCCGTTCATGAAGGTGGCCTCCTCGCTGCCGGTGAACCAGTCGCGCGACTCAGGCGCGTGGGGGAAAAGCTTGTCCTGATAATTGTAGAATTCGGTGTCCCACGCGATGATCGCGCAGACAGGCGCGGCCATCGTCTTGTCGCGGTTGTTGCCCATCAGATGCGGCTTCAGCCGCTCCTTGGCCTCCTGTGACTTGACGAAGACAAAGCGCGCCGGCGAACAGTTGGCGCTGGTCGGCCCCATCTTGGTCAGGCCGATAATTGCGTGAAGCTGCTCGTCCGTGACCTCGCGATCATGCCAGGCGTTGTGGGTGCGCGCTTCGCGAAAAAGCCGATCGAGCGCCGCGTCGTCCAGTGGCTCGGCCATGGTTTCCCCGTTCTCCTTGTGTGTCAGGTGCGCCGAGTTTATCGGCGCGGCCGGCTTACATCACGGGGCGAACGGCCTGAACCTCAGGGACAAAATGGCGCAGCAGGTTCTCGATGCCCTGCTGGAGCGTCGCCGTGGAGGACGGGCAACCCGCGCAGGCGCCGCGCATGTGCAGGTAGACCACGCCGTCGCGATAGGCGTGGAAGGTGATGTCGCCGCCGTCCTGCGCCACGGCCGGGCGCACGCGGGTGTCCAGCAGCTCCTTGATGGTCTTGACCGTGTCGGCGTCTTCGTCAGCGTAGCTCTCGTCGCCGGCCTGCTCTTCCTCCATGTCGGTCACGACCGGCGCGTCGGACATGAAGTGCTCCATGATCGCGCCGAGCACGGCCGGGCGCAGATGCTGCCAGTCCTCGCTGTCGCGCTTGCTGACCGAGATGAAGTCGGTCGCCAGGAACACGGCCTCGACGCCGTCGATGTCGAACAGGCGCGCGGCAAGCGGGGAAGCTTCAGCCGCCTGGGACGGCTCGCGGAAGTCGCGCGTGCCAGAGGGGAGCACCTCGCGGCCAGGAATGAACTTGAGCGTCGCCGGATTCGGTGTCGCTTCGGTCTGGATGAACATCGTGCACCTCGGAGTTAGCGAACGCCGGCAGCACGCCGGCTGATTTAGAACGTTTATAATCTGCCCTCAGTTTGGGCTTGCCGGGCGCGAATTGCAACCCGCCACGCATTGCGCTGGATCAAATTTCGCGAAAAATCCCGGCTAGGCTGTCGGCCGCTCGGGATCAGTGACGCGCGCGGCGGCCAGAACGTCAACCGCCGCAGCGCCCGCGTCCTTGAGCGCGAGCGCGCAGGCCTCGACAGTCGCGCCTGTCGTGATCACATCGTCAACGAGGAGGACGCGCTTGTCAGCGAGGGCCGCCGCGCGTCTCGGCGAGACGCGGAACGCGCCCTTGACATTGGCGCGCCGCTCGCCGAAAGCCAAGCCGACCTGCTGCTTCGTATGGCGCACGCGTTCCAGCCCGAGCATCAGCGGCTTGTCATGCGCCCGCGCCAGCCGCCCGGCCAGGACCGCCGACTGGTTGAAGCGCCGGCGCAAGAGCCGCCAGGGATGCAGCGGCACCGGCGCGATCACGTCCGTCTCGGCAAGCAGCACGCGGCCCGCATCGCTCATCCAGCGCGTGAGCAGCGGAACCGCCTCGTGCCGGTCCGCGTATTTGAACGCATGGATCAGGTCGCGCGCGACGCCGTCGAAGACCAGCGCGGCCCGTGCGCGATCGTAAAGCGGCGGGTGCCGCAGCGCCATGGACGAAACCGGCTGATCTCCGGCATCATAGGGGAGCGGGATGCCGAGCCGGTCGCACAGCGGGGGTCGGATAAAGCGAAGGCCGCTCCAGCAGCGCGGGCAGAGCGCGTTGTGCCGGTCCAGCGGATCGTGGCAGGCGATGCAGACGGGCGGCAGGACGAGATCGCCCAGATAGCGCAGGCCGGCGGCGGCCCAACTCATTGACCCGCTTGTGCGCTCGATATGTGACGGAAGCGCCAAGACAATCACCTTTCACGCGAAACGCTCGGACTATAGCAGGCCCAGCACCCATGACCAGCCCGGAACTCTTCGATCGCAAGATGCTCGCCCGCCAGCGCGACCGCGCCGCCGCGCGGATTGGCGCGCATGACTTCCTGCTCCAGCGCGCGGCCGAGGATATCGTCGAGCGGCTATGGGGCATACAGCGGGAATTCCCGGTCGCGGCAAACCTCGGCGCGCATCACGGCGTGCTGTCGCAGGCGCTCGCCGCGGTGCCGAGCGTGGGCACGGTCATCAGCATGGAGGAAAGCGCGGGCCTGCTGCGTCAGTGCCCGCAGCCGCGCGTGCGCGCCGATATGGAAATGCTGCCGTTCGGCGGGGAGCGGCTCGATCTGGTCGTCTCGGCGCTGGCGCTGCAATTCGCGAACGACCTGCCGGGCACTCTGGTGCAAATCCGCCGGGCGCTGAAGCCGGACGGGCTGTTTCTCGCCGCGCTGTTGGGTGGAGCGACGCTGCAGGAGCTGCGCGCCGCGCTGATGACCGCCGAGACCGAAATCACCGGCGGGGCCGCGCCGCGCGTCGCGCCGATGGCCGATGTCCGCGATTTCGGCGGGCTTCTCCAGCGCGCCGGCTTCAATCTGCCAGTGAGTGACACGGATATCGTGGCGGTGAGCTACGCGACCCCGTTCGCGCTCATGGATGAGCTGCGCGGCATGGGCGCGCCGAACGCCCTGCGCGAGCGCTCAAGCCGGCCGCTGCGCCGCGACGTGCTGATGCGCGCGGCGGAGATTTACGCGGAGCACTACGGTACGGAGGACGGGCGGGTCACGGCGACCTTCGAGATCATCACGCTGACCGGCTGGGCGCCGCATGAAAGCCAGCAGAAGCCGCTGCGCCCCGGCTCGGCGCAGGCACGGCTCGCCGACGCGCTTGGCACCGAGGAGCGCAGCGGCGGCGTTAAGGCCGACCCTGGCCGGATCAAAAACTCGGACTGAAACCGGCGTCTTCCAGATCGCGAATGAGCTTCGAGGCGGCGGCCTCGTCGAGCGGCTCCAGCGGCGGGCGCACGGTCCGCAGGGACGGGGCTTCGCGGTAGTGCGCCAGCACGGCCTTGAGCGCGGGGATGGTGCCGGCCTCGCGGATCACCGCGCGGATCTTCGAAATCTGCGCCTGCAGTTCCTCGGCCTCCGGCTCCTCCCACTTGTCGTACAATTCGGCGATCATCGGCGCGTTGATGTTTGCCATCGCCGTGATGGTGCCCGCACCCCCCGCACGCCGGTTGTCCAGCAGAAAATCCTCGCTACCGGAGAACACCGCAAACCCCGGCACGGATTCCAGAACCGCCTTGGAGTAGGACCAATCGCCGGAGGAATCCTTAAGGCCCACCACCGTTTCCGGGAATTCGTCGGCCAGCCGCTTCACGAGTTCGACGGGCCAGCCGACATGCGCGACCGGCGGGATGTGGTAGAGGTAGATGTGCAGCGTTTTGCTGTCCATCCGCTCGATTAGCTCGGCGACATAGCGGAACAGGCCCTCGTCGCTGGCATTCTTGTAATAGAACGGCGGCAGCAGCAGCACGCCGCGGCAGTCCAGTTCATCGGCCTGGCGCGTCAGCGTCACTGTGTCCGGCAAGGCGCACATTCCCGTCCCGGGCATGAGGTCGTCCGGCGAAATCCCGCTGTCGATCAGCCCGCGCAGCAGTTGCTTGCGCTCGGTCTGGCCCAGCGATGTCGCCTCGCTCGTCGTGCCGAAGGGCGCGAGCGCGTCGCAGCCGTTTGAGACCAGCCAGTGCGCGTGCTCGTAGAACCGCTCCTCGTCGATCGAGCCGTTTTCCTTGAAAGGCGTCAACACCGGCGCAAGGACGCCGCTCATCTGATCGTTATTGGCCATATTCGATCCTTGGGGTCAGGGCATCGGCACTTCGGAATCCGGGTTCGGCACGGCGTAGCCGCGCTTGACCGCCGGGCGCTCCGCGATTGTCATGTACCACCGCTTGACGTTCGGATAATCGTTCAGGTCGATGGTCTGATAGTCGAAACGCGCGATCCACGGGAAAATCGCCATGTCCGCGATCGTGTAGACATCGGCGACGAATTCGCGATCCGCAAGCCGCCGGTCGAGCACACCGTAAAGCCGCTTGCCTTCCGTGAGGTAGCGCTGTTCGGCGTATTCGCTCACGCCCGGATTGAACTTGACGAAGTGATGGACCTGCCCGAGGAACGGGCCGGGGCCGCCCATCTGCCACATCAGCCATTCAACCGTGCGCCACT
>CAYYSM010000160.1:0-6166 GCA_964474225.1 uncultured Hyphomicrobiaceae bacterium | reverse complement strand
GCGAGTCTGTTATCGGCGAAGATCTGACCATCATCGGGAACGTGCGGTCGAAGGGGAACCTGAAGCTCGACGGCAAGCTTCAGGGTGATATGTATTGCGCCTCGCTCATCGTCAGCGAAAAGGGCCGGATCGACGGCGGGATCGTCGCCAACAACGAGGTCATCGTGTTCGGCAACGTCTCCGGCTCGATCCGCAGCAAGCGCGTGATGCTGCATTCCACCGCGCATGTGGAAGGCGATATCTACCACCAGGGCATCGGCATCGAGATGGGCACGCGCTACGACGGCACCCTGCGCTGGACCGAGGACCCCAACGCATTCGCGTTCGAGGGCGACGGCAAGACCGACCAGCAGCAGTCGCCGGCGACCGACGCGTCTCAAGGCCAGCAGGCCGCGCAGCAGCAGGCGCAGCCGGCCCAGCAGCCGCAACAGGCCCAGCCCGCCCAGCAACAGGACAGCGGCGGACGCCGGCTTCTGCGGCGATAAAAGCGCGCGGCGGCTTGAGATCGTTGACGCCGCCTCCAATTTGTGCCTCACAAGGACGCCCCGGCCACGCTCGCTCGCGAGCGCCGGGGCGCGGTGCATCCAGGCACCGGGAGGCCGCGCCGGTCCGTGAAAGGAGTTGGCAGCGATGAAGCTGGCACTGACGTTTGACGATGTTCTTCTCAAGCCGCGCCATTCGAATGTCCTGCCCGGACAGGTGGACACCTCGACGCGCGTGACCCCGGAAATCCCTCTCAACATTCCCGTCATCTCCGCTGCGATGGACACCGTGACCGAGGCGCCGCTGGCAATCGCCATTGCCGCGGCGGGCGGGATCGGCGTTCTCCATCGCAACATGACGCCGGAGGCGCAGGCCGATCACGTGCGTCAGGTGAAGAAATACGAATCCGGGATGGTGGTGAACCCGGTCACCATTTCCCCCGAAGCACCACTATCGGAGGCGCTCGACCTGATGCGCCGGCATTCGATCTCGGGCATTCCCGTGGTGACGCCCTCGGTGAACGGCGGCCGCGGCGGCCGGCTGGTCGGCATCCTGACCAACCGGGACGTGCGCTTCGCCGAGGACACGGATCAGCCGGTCTCGAACCTGATGACGAAGGACGGCCTCGTGACGGTGAAGGATGGCGTGTCCACCGATGAGGCCAAGCGGCTGCTGCACCATCACCGTATCGAGAAGCTGCTGGTCGTCGATGACGACTTTCATTGCATCGGGCTGATTACCGTCAAGGACATCGAGAAGGCGGTACAGCACCCGAACGCGGCCAAAGACGATCACGGGCGGCTGCGTGTGGCGGCGGCGACGACGGTGGGCGAGGCCGGCTATGAGCGCAGCGCGCGGCTGGTCGAGGCCGGCGTCGATATGATCGTGGTGGATACCGCGCACGGGCATTCCGAGCGCGTGCTGGAGGCGGTTCGGCGCGTGAAGACCCTGTCGAACCGGGTGCAGGTCCTTGCCGGGAACATCGCGACCGCTGATGGCGCGAAAGCGCTGATCGACGCGGGCGCCGATTCGATCAAGGTGGGCATCGGGCCGGGATCGATCTGTACAACGCGCGTTGTGGCCGGCGTCGGCGTGCCGCAGCTCACCGCGATCATGGAAGCGGTCGAGGTGGCATCCGAGCACGGCGTGCCGGTCATTGCGGATGGCGGCATCCGGTTTTCCGGCGACATGGCCAAAGCGATCGCCGCGGGCGCAAGCTGCGTCATGGTCGGCTCGCTGATCGCAGGCACGGACGAGAGCCCCGGCGAAGTCTACCTCTATCAGGGCCGGTCATATAAAGCCTATCAGGGCATGGGATCGGTCGGCGCGATGGCGCGGGGCTCTGCGGATCGTTACTTCCAGCAGGAGGTCGGCGACAGCCTCAAGCTGGTGCCTGAGGGCATTGAGGGGCAGGTGCCCTATAAGGGGCCGATCGCCAGCGTGCTGCATCAGCTCGTCGGCGGCCTGCGCGCGGCAATGGGCTACACCGGCTGCGCGACAATCGAGGACTTTCAGCGCGACACCGAGTTTATCCGCGTGAGCGGTTCGGGCGTGCGCGAGAGCCACACCCATGACGTCGCGATCACCCGCGAAAGCCCGAATTATCCGGGCCGGCTCGGCTAGCGCGTTCCGAAACGTGGGAAGCGGTTTTCGGACAAAGCGCGCGCGAACGAAGCTGGCGCGCAGATCCTCTCCGAAAGGTTGACTTATGCAGCCCGGCGCCCGCTTGCAGGCGGCAATCGAGGTGCTCGACGAGATTCTGGATCGTCATCGGCCGGCCTCGCATGCGCTGAGCGACTGGGGGCGTGCGCACCGCTTCGCCGGGTCGGGCGACCGCGCGGCAATCGGCAATATCGTCTTCGATGCCCTGCGCAAGCGCAATTCGCTCGCCTGGCGCATGGACGCGGACACGCCGCGGGCGCTGGCGCTGGGCGTGCTGGGCCATGGCTGGGGCGAGCCGGCGGACACAATCGCCGCGATGTGCGCCGGCGGACGCACGCCGGAGCCGTTGAGCGAGGCGGAGCGGGCCGGGCTTGCAGCGCAGCCTGATATGGAAGCTCCGGACTGGGTGCGCGGCGACTACCCCGAGTGGCTTGCGGATGAGTTCCGGGCAGCGTTTGGCGCGGAGGCCGTTGCCCAAGGCGCGGCGCTGTCTGAACGCGCGCCCGTCGATTTGCGCGTCAACACGCTCAAGGCCGACCGCGCGAAGGTCATGAAGGCGCTGCGCGAATATGCGCCGGAAGAGACGCCGTTCTCGCCGGTCGGCGTGCGCGTGCCGGTGCGCGCGCGACACCACAAGGCCCCGAAGATCGAGACGGACGCGGCGCACGGCAAGGGCTGGTTCGAGGTGCAGGACGAAGGCTCGCAGTTGGCCGCGCTTCTGGCGGGGGCACAGCCGCGCGATCAGGTCGCCGATGTCTGCGCCGGGGCGGGCGGCAAGACGCTGGCATTCGCCGCGCAGATGGACAATACCGGCCAGATTTACGCTTATGACGCCGACAAGACGCGGCTGCGCCCCATCTTCGAGCGCCTGAAGCGTGCGGGCGCGCGGAACGTTCAGGTGCTCCCGGCCGGCGATGAATCGGCGCTTGAAGCGCTGGCGGGCCGGATGGACATCGTTTTCGTCGATGCGCCGTGCAGCGGCTCGGGCGCGTGGCGGCGGCGGCCCGATGCGAAGTGGCGGCTGTCCCCGCAGGCGCTGGCGAAGCGCCACGCCGAGCAGCGGGCGGTGCTGGCGCAGGCCGCGCCGCTGGTGAAGCCGGGCGGGCGGCTGGTTTATGTGACCTGTTCGGTATTGCCAAGCGAGAACGCGGCGCAGGCGGCATGGTTTCTGGCCGAACGCCCGGATTTCGCGCCGGTTCCGTCCGAGCAAACCTGGCAGGAGAGCCTGAGCGCGCCGTTTCCCGGCAGCGCCGCGGCGAACGCCGACGCCAACGCGCTGCTCCTGAGCCCGGCCACGCACGGCACCGACGGATTCTTTGTCGCGATTTTCCGGCGAATGGCCTAAGCTCGCGCCGCAACGCGAGGGTGCGCGATGGGTGTGATCAAGACGCTGTTCGGCCTGATCCTGATCGTCGTTTTCGTCGGGTTCGGCTATTGGCTGCAGGCGACCTATATGAGCGAAACGGGCGACGACCCGATCTGGGCGGGCCTGAACGGGTTGATGCCCGCCGAGTTGCAGCAGTGGGCCTGCAGCGAGATCAGGCAGCGCGCTGGCGGAAGCTCCGCGCCGCAAAGTTGCGCCGAATACTGGAACGTGCCCGGCCCTGAGGAAGCCGCCGCGCCCGGCACCGAGACGGACATTGCCGAGCCAGCCGACCCTGCCGCGCCAGACCCGGCAAACGCTTCCGCTGCGGATTAAGCAGGCGGGTGGCGCCAGGCCGCTTGACCGGCGGCGGGCCGAATGATCTATCGACGGCAACAATCGAGACGAACCGCGCTGTCCGCGCTGCAAAAACGCATGACCGAAACCGTCCTCATCATCGACTTCGGAAGCCAGGTGACGCAGCTCATTGCTCGGCGCGTGCGCGAATCCGGAGTCTATTCCGAGATCGTTCCGTTCACCGACGCGGAGGGGGCCATCGCGCGGATCAAGCCCAGCGCGATCATCCTCTCCGGCGGCCCGGCCAGCACCAGTGACGCGGGCACGCCGCGCGCGCCCGACGCGGTATTTTCCGCAGGCGTCCCGGTGCTCGGCATTTGCTATGGCCAGCAGACGATGGTGGCACAGATGGGCGGGGCAGTGTCCGGCTCCGACCACCGCGAGTTTGGCCGCGCAGAGATCACGCTCGCCAAGCCCTCGCCGCTGTTCGCGGGCCTGGGCGATCCAGGCAGTCAGCTTCAGGTCTGGATGAGCCACGGCGACCGGGTCGACAGCCTGCCGCCGGGCTTCGAGGTCATCGCCAGCAGCCCAGGCGCGCCGTTCGCCGCCATCGCGGATGAGCAGCGCCAACTCTACGGCGTGCAGTTCCACCCGGAGGTCGTGCATACGCCGCAGGGCGCGGCCATGTTGCGCAACTTCACCCACGAGATCGCGGGCTGCACGGGCGGCTGGACCATGGCGCGGTTCCGCGACACAGCGATTCAGCGTATCCGCGATCAGGTCGGCGACGGGCGCGTGGTCTGCGGGCTGTCCGGCGGCGTCGATTCGGCGGTGACGGCGGTGCTGATTCACGAGGCGATCGGCGAGCAGCTCACTTGCATCTTCGTGGATCACGGCCTGTTGCGCGCGGGCGAGGCTGAGCAGGTCGTGACGCTCTTCCGCGACAGCTACAACATCCCGCTGGTCCACGCTGAAGCCGCGCCGCAGTTCCTGTCTGCGCTGGAGGGCGTCAGCGATCCGGAAGCCAAGCGCAAGATTATCGGCGGGCTGTTCATCGAGGTGTTCGAGGCGGAGGCCAAGCGCATCGGCGGCGCTGATTTCCTCGCGCAGGGCACGCTTTACCCCGACGTCATCGAGAGCGTGTCGTTCACCGGCGGCCCGTCGGTGACGATCAAGTCCCACCACAATGTCGGGGGGCTGCCCGAGCGCATGAACATGAAGCTGCTGGAGCCGCTGCGCGAGCTGTTCAAGGACGAGGTGCGCGAACTCGGCCGCGAGCTTGGGCTGCCCGATGGGTTCCTGCGCCGGCATCCGTTCCCCGGTCCGGGGCTGGCGATCCGCGTTCCGGGCGCCATCACGCCGGAGAAGCTGGAGATTTTGCGCAAGGCCGACCGGATTTATCTCGAAGAGATCGAGAAGGCCGGGCTGTACGACCAGATCTGGCAGGCCTTTGCCGTGCTGCTGCCGGTGCGCACGGTCGGCGTGATGGGTGACGCGCGGTCCTACGATTATGTCTGCGCGCTGCGCGCGGTGACCTCCACCGACGGCATGACGGCGGATTATTTTCCCTTCGACCACGACTTTCTCAGGCGCGCAGCGACGCGGATCATCAATGAGGTGCGCGGCATCAACCGCGTGGTCTACGATGTCACCTCGAAGCCGCCCGGCACCATCGAGTGGGAGTAGCCGCTTGAATAATAAACGGTCGTGTATTTGCCTAGGTTGGTGGAATGAAGCTTACAGAGTTCAAAGTCACAAATTTCCGTAACATCTGCGACTCTGGTTGGATAAAAATTGGTAATATCACTGCGTTCGTCGGCCAGAACGAGGCTGGCAAGAGCAATCTCTTTGAAGCGCTCTACCGAATCAATCCATTTACAGCGGGCGACGATTACAAAATCGATGAGGACTGGCCCGTTGATGATTGGGAAAACAAGGATCCATCCGCAATTGTCTGCCAGGCAAAATTCGCGCTGACGCCCGAAGAAATCGAGTCCCTTTATCATGAAGCTGCGCACTCGCAGCCCGCGCCCACACCGGAAGACGAACAGGTGGATGGTGAGGAACCTGCCGCAGCCGAGGATGGGACCGCCGCCGAGCTCCCCCCTGAGGTTATACTGCTCGGATCGCGATCCTATAATGCGGGTCCTACCTTCGCGGTGCAAGGTGAGGTTGCCGAGGAGTTGGATGCGGCAAAGGTCAATGCCTGGGCCAGGAAGCACGCGCCAAAGTTCGTGCTGATACAGGATTACGGTCTCAGCGGTACCCAAATCGAACTGAACCAGCTTGCTGAGCGATACAAAAAGGTGGACACCTCGAACTACCCTGAGTTTCCGGCGTCATGGCTGCGGCGCGGCGCAT
>CAYYSM010000159.1:0-6184 GCA_964474225.1 uncultured Hyphomicrobiaceae bacterium | reverse complement strand
CCAGTTGTCCCCCTCGCGCTGCCCCGCCTGAGTGGTGGGGCTTTTTGCTTTGTAGAACCGTTACAACAAGCTTTAATGCGTTTCGGGGATTTTTTTGTATTAACGTGTAGTATGGGCCCCAAACTGGTCAAAACTGGTCAAACTAGTCAAAAGATTATAGATAGTAGTAGTATACTACTAGATATGGTATTATTATCTATCTATACACTACATATAGTGGGGGAGAGTAAGCGGCTTTTTGACCAGTTTTGGGAGCGAACTGGTCAAAACTGGTCAAAATTATGCCTGACTTTAATCCCTCGGAGTGGATTACAACTAAGGAAGCAGCGGAACTGACGGGGTACAGCCCTGTTTCGGTACGTTGGATGGTTAGAGAGGGTAAGATTGAAGGACAGAAATTTGGCCGAGATTGGCTTGTCAAAAGAGCTAGCGTGTTAGAGTATACTAGGAGAATGAAAGAATTAGGTTCTGATAAGCATGACCCCTGGCGATCTGGGGCACGAAGTAGAGACGAGGGCTAATGAACTAGTTTTTATGATTTGCATCTGACTTATACGGGGGTTTGACTTTCCAACGCTCTAACCCTATACTTGAGAGGGTCACATTGACAACACAAAGCAAAGCCCCGGCGCTTCTTGTGCAGAAGCCCGAGGCTGTGACCCAGGCGGTGGAGCGCCCAGGTGAGCTTATGATAGCATACCCTTCATCATTAGACAAGCCGCCCGCCCGCCGTCTAGAACGGTGTGGCGGGCTGTTTCTTACCTCATCCTACCTTCAAAATCTGTACATCAAAAAGAAAGTGAAAAATGCCAATCAAAAAATCTGAACTCTATTCCTCCCTCTGGGCGAGCTGCGATGCGCTGCGCGGTGGAATGGACGCCTCGCAATACAAAGACTACGTCCTCACGATGCTCTTCATCAAGTACGTCTCCGATAAGTACGCGGGGAAGCCCTTCGCGCCCATTGTGGTGCCCAAAGGCGCCAGTTTCGACGATGTGATCGCGCTCAAGGGCGATAAGGAGATCGGCGATAAGCTCAACAAGCAGATCATCGGCAAGCTGGCCGACGCCAACCCGCAGCTCAAGGGCGTGATCAACATCGCCGATTTCAACGACCCCAACCTGCTGGGCCAGGGCAAGGAGATGGTGGATCGCCTCTCCGATCTCGTCGCCATCTTCGAGAATCCCGCGCTCGATTTCAGCACCAACCGCGCGGAGGATGACGACATCCTCGGCGACGCCTACGAGTACCTGATGCGCAACTTCGCGGTGCAGTCGGGCAAGAGCAAGGGGCAGTTTCTCACGCCCGCCGAGGTCTCCCGCGTGATCGCCCAGGTGGTGGGCATTCGCCACGCCGAGCGCCAGGATCAGACGCTGCACGATCCCACCTGCGGCTCCGGCTCGCTGCTGCTCAAGGCCGCCGCCGTCGCCCCGAGCGGGATCTCGATTTTCGGCCAGGAGATCAACAACGTGACCGCTGCTCTGGCTCGGATGAATATGATCCTGCACGCTGTGCCCTCCGGCAATATCCGGCACGGCAATTCCCTCGCCGATCCTCTGGGGTCCAAAAACAGGCAGCTCAAGCGCTTCGACTTCGTGGTCGCCAATCCACCCTTTTCCGATAAGTCGTGGCGCGTGGGCTTTGATCCTGAGAACGATCCCTACGAGCGCTTCACCTTTGGGAACACGGTTCTGGTCCCGCCCAAGCGCAACGGCGACTACGCTTTTCTCCTGCACATCCTCAAATCGCTGAAGAGCACGGGCAAGGCCGCCGTCGTGATGCCCCACGGCGTGCTCTTCCGGGGCAACGTGGAGGCCGATATCCGCCGCGAGCTGGTGCGCCGAGGCACCATCAAGGGCATCATCGGCCTGCCGCCCAACCTCTTCTACGGGACGGGCATCCCGGCCTGCATCATCGTACTCGATAAAGAGAACGCCGCTGCTCGAACTGGCCTCTTTATGATCGACGCCAGCGCCGGCTTCGTGAAGGATGGCAACAAGAACCGCTTGCGCCACCAGGACATCCGCAAGATCGTGGATGTCTTCAACGCACAGCGCGAGTTGGAGCGCTATTCCCGCATGGTCAGCCGCGCCGAGATTGAGGCTAACGAGTACAACCTCAACATCCCGCGTTATATTGATACCACCGAGCCGGAGGACGTGCAGGACATCGCCGCGCATCTGCATGGCGGCATCCCCCGGCGCGATATCGACGCCCTGGCCCGCTATTGGGAGGTCTTCCCGGGCATCCGGGCTGACCTCTTTTCGCCAGGAGATGGGGATCGCGTCACCGTAGAGACGCAAGATTTTGCGTCTCTACAAAAACATCCCGAATTCGCGGCCTACACCGCGAGCGTGACCGCCGTCTTTGACCAATGGCGTGACGCGCACCGCCCGTGCCTGCTGGCGCTCGACCGCGGCGACTCCCCCCGCGAGTTGATCGACACTCTCTCCGAGGCGCTCCTGCATGCCTTTTCAGTAGAGACGCAAGATTTTGCGTCTCTACTGATCGACCGGTACGACGTTTACCAACACCTGATGACCTACTGGACCGAGGCGATGCAGGACGACGTCTATATGATTACAGACATCCACCGCGAGGAGGGCGACCCCGAAAGCGGCTGGCTGGCGGCCAACAAGCTCCGCCTGCTCAAGGGGCGCTCGAAGGAACATGCCGATCTCAAAATTGGCAAACTCAAGTACAAGGTCGATCTGATCCCGCCGGAGATCATCGTGGAGCGCTATTTCGCCGAGGAGCAGGCGGCCATCGCGGCCCTGGAGGCGGAGGAGGACGCCGTGACCCAGGAGCAGGAGGCGATGGAGGAGGAGCACAGTGGCGAGGGCGGCCTGCTGGAAGAGGCCAAGAGCGACGCCGGCAACGTGACCAAAGGCGCGGCCCAGGCCCGCCAGCGCGAAATTCAGGACGATCCCGACGCCGCCGAGGAGCTGGCGGTGCTGGATGCCTACCTGGACCTGCGCGACCAGGAGACGCACCTGGGGCGCAAGATCCGCCAGGCGGAGAAGGCGTTGGACGCCCTGGTGGTGGCGCAATACAAGGCGCTCACCGAGGACGAGGTCAAGAGCTTGGTGGTGGATGCCAAGTGGCTGGCGGCCTTAGAAGCGGCCATCCAGGACGAGCTGGATCGCATCTCGCAGACGCTCACCGGGCGCGTGCGGGAGCTGGCCGAGCGCTACGCCACGCCCCTACCGGAGATCGTCGCCCAGGTGGACGCCCTCAGCGAGAGGGTGGCGGGCCATCTGGCGCGGATGGGATTCGGCAATGCACAATGGAGAATGGACAATGGATAATGAACAATTGGCGCCGGCAGGCTACAAGCGGACTGAGGTGGGGGTGATCCCGGAGGATTGGGAGGTGAAGACAATCGGAGAAATCTTAACTTTACGATATGGCAAAAGCCAACGTGGAATTACAACTGAAGCAGGTGCTTTCCCTGTTTTAGCTACCGGGGGCGAAGTGGGGAGAACTGATAGCTATCTGTATGATAAGCCGTCAATTATTGTTGGGAGAAAGGGAACAATAGACACGCCACAATATGTGGAGACACCATTTTGGGCTATTGATACAACTTACTATTCTGAAATATCAAATGTGGCGAATCCAAAATTTGTTTTCTATATGTTCAACATTATTCATTGGTATTCTTATAACGAGGCTTCCGGCGTCCCTAGTTTGAATGCAAAGACGGTTGGGAATATTGAGATTTCTTTGCCCCCTCTCCCCGAACAACGCGCCATCGCCGAGGTCCTCAGCGACGTGGACGCCCTCATCGCGGCGCTGGAGCGCCTCATCGCCAAGAAGCGCGCCATCAAGCAGGGTGCGATGCAGCAGCTCCTCACCGGCCAGACGCGGCTTCCCGGCTTCAGTGAGCCGTGGGAGGTGAAGCAGTTGGGGGAGATGGGTGAATTTCAGAGCGGGAATGGATTTCCAACACAATATCAAGGCGATTTGGTAGGAGATTATCCATTTTTCAAGGTTTCCGATATGAATAAAACAGGAAACGAAACCGTAATGCGATCTGCAAATAATTGGATCACTGAAGATGTTAGGAAGATAATAGGAGCTAAAACTCTTCCCCAGCACAGTATAGTTTTCGCCAAAATCGGGGCGGCCATTTTCTTGGAGAGGAAGAAACTGCTGTTACAAGAGAGCTGTATTGATAATAATATGATGGGATTCATTCCTGATAAATCCACATCCGATTACGGTTTTGTACAGTATTTGTTTCTCAATATCCAGCTAGGAAAGCTGGTAAGTACAACCGCACTCCCGTATCTAAGCGGAAAAGAAATTGCAGAGTTAGAATACCCCTTCCCAGAGTTGGAAGAACAACGCGCCATCGCCGGCGTTCTCTCCGATATGGACGCGGAGATCGCCGCGTTAGAGGCCCGGCGCGACAAGACCCGCGCCATCAAGCAGGGGGTGATGCAGGAGTTGTTAACAGGCAAGACTCGCTTGGTCTAAGGAGGCCATTGTGAAAAGCTACTACCGCGTGATGTTGGGCCGGGGCAGTGCCTACGCCCAAGAGTGCTTCGCCGGGAATTTCATCGGTGTGGATTTTGGAATCCCTCAGGATTTGACCGGCCAACTGCCGGAAGACTGGCGCACCTTCAATCAGAAATTCATCCCCGTTTACCTCGAAGGCCATCCTGGCAAGAGCAAAATCGCCGCTGGGTTAGCCTGCGGTGCCGTGTGGACCGTCTCCAAAGGCATCCACCAGGGCGATCTGGTCCTCAGCCCTGACGGAACCGGGCGCTATCAAGTCGGCGAGGTCGTCGGGGACTACACCTATGCACCGGATGACATCTTGCCCCATCGCCGCCCCGTGAGCTGGTCCAAGCAGATGATCGACCGCACTGCTATGAGCGAAGCTCTCCAAAACTCCACCGGTGTGCCTGGCACGGTTTGCAACATCAGCACCTATCACGAAGAAATCGAGAGATTGCTTGCCGGTATCGCGCCCCCCAAGATCATTTCTACTGATGAAAGTATTGAAAGTCCGGCGGATTTTGTGATGGAGAAACACCTTGAAGATTTTCTGATTCAGAACTGGGCCCAAACCGAATTAGGGCAAGTGTATGCGATTTACGAAGAAGACGGTGAACTCAAAGGCCAACAGTATCCCACCGATACCGGCCCAATGGACATCCTCGCCATCAGCAAAGACGAGCAAACCCTCCTGGTGGTCGAACTCAAAAAGGGGCGTGCCAGCGACGCAGTCGTGGGCCAAATCCTGCGCTATATGGGCTACGTCAAAGAGGAGCTGGCCGAACCTAACCAGAGCGTCAAAGGCGTCATCATCGCCCTGGAAGACGATCAACGCATCTGTCGGGCGCTGGCGATGGTGCCGGATATTGCATTCTACCGCTACCAAGTCCACTTTGAGCTGGTCAGGGGGTAATGATGAGCCAAGTCGGAGAACGTGAACGCCTGACCCAAAACCGCGTCGTCAAACTTTTCGAGCAGGGCCTGGGCTACACCTACCTGGGCGATTGGCAGCGCCGCGCCGGGAACAGCAACATCGAGGACGATCTTCTGCGCGCCTATCTCACGCGCCGGGGCTACAGCTGCGCCCTCATCGAGCGCGCGCTCTTCCAACTGCGGCGCGCCGCCGATGACCAGAGCAAGAGCCTCTACGACGTCAACAAGGCCGTCTATCGCCTGCTGCGCTACGGCATCAAGGTCAAGGCCGATGTGGGGGAACAGACCCAGACCGTCCACCTGATCGATTGGGCGCGCCCGCTGGCCAACGACTTCGCCATCGCCGAGGAGGTCACGTTCGTGGGCCACGCGGCGCGCGGCGCGCACACCAAGCGCCCCGATGTCGTGCTCTACGTCAACGGCATCGCCCTGGGCGTCCTGGAACTCAAGCGCTCTATCGTCTCCATCAGCGAGGGCATCCGCCAGAACCTCGATAATCAGAAGAAAGACTTCATCCAGCCCTTCTTTGCCACCATCCAGCTCGTGATGGCTGGCAACGACACCCAGGGCGTGCGCTACGGCGTCGTTGATGCCAAAGAAAAGTATTATCTGACGTGGAAGGAAGAGGGCGAAGAGACGCCAATAGCGGCTTTACCGCTGGATCGTCACCTGACCCAACTCTGCGCCAAAGAACGCTTCCTGGAACTGATCCACGATTTCATCGTCTTCGACGCCGGGACCAAGA
>CAYYSM010000158.1:0-6209 GCA_964474225.1 uncultured Hyphomicrobiaceae bacterium | reverse complement strand
GCCGCAGCCAGTGCGTAATGGCTTGTTGATTTCATAAGTCCCCCGGTCATTCTTTATCTCCACTCGGTGGTTGCAGTCAGTTGATCCGTGCAGAGGTCGACGCGCTGTTTTCAGTTTTGCGCTTGCCCTCAAGCGATAGGCACGCTCCACGGGAGCGGCACCTAATGCCACATCCTCAGGTTGCATAAACAGGCGTAATGCGCCACTCAGGTTGCTGCAATCATAATCAGCAACCCTAGCGGGAAACACTCATAAGTTGTGATTTTTATGCATCAGCGCGCATGAGGTGTGGAAAACAGGGCGGGAGCCTATCAGGCGAGCCGGGCACTGGCGCGACCGGAGCGGAGGATGAGCCGGCCCTTTGAGTTGTGCCGGCTGAAATGATCACCAACCGTCTTTGCCGGGCTTGACCCGGCAATCCAGCCGAAAAGCAAGAAAGCCATTCGCAAAGGATGCCCGTGTTCCTCGGGTCGAGCCCGAGGACAGGCAGGCACGGGCATGACGTGGTTTGCCCGGTCCGGATCCGTTCCGGCTCAACCAGTGGTCGCAAGCGCCTTTGACGCTTCGCTGGTGAGCAACTGGCCACGCACGGCCTTGGACGCGGCGATCGCGCCGTGGTTCACAAGCGCCTCGTGGTTGCGCTCGATATCCTTGAGCACATACTGGTAGTTGACCATCACGCCGTGCGATTCGCGCAGGCCCTTCTCCGACACATCGCCCAGCCAGTTGATCCGCTCCAGCCGCGCGCCATTGCCCAGATGAAACCGCGCGACCGGATCGGCGGGCAGCCCCGCGCTGTTCTTGGCGAGCAGCAAGTAATGCGCGCAGGCCGCCATCAGCACCGGACGCAAGGCCTCCGCGCTGTCCTCATCGCTCCACCAGTGGTCGTTATCGACGATCTCCAACGCGGCGCGCTGCTGCTCGGTGAAATAGTCAAGCTCGTGGCCCTCGCGCGCGCGCTCCAGCCAGCGGCGGAAACCGGGCAGCGGCGAGAGCGTAACGAAGGTGCGCAGCGAGGGGATTTCCTTTTGCAGATCGCCGGCCACCTGCTTGATGAGGAAGTTGCCGAACGAAATCCCGGCCAGGCCCTTTTGACAGTTGGAGATGGAATAGAACACCGCCGTCGATGGTTCGCGCGCGTCGTCCATCTTGCTTTCTTCCGACAGCAACTCCTGGATCGAGCCGGGGGTGCGGTCGGTCAGCGCGATCTGCACGAAGATGAGCGGCTCGTCGATCAGCGAGGGGTGGAAGAACGCGTAGCAGCGCCGGTCGCGCGGATCGAGCCGGCGGCGCAGGTCGGACCAGTCCTTGATCTGATGCACCGCCTCGTAGCGGATGATCTTCTCCAGGATGTTCGCGGGCGTCGACCAGTCGATGCGCTGCAGCACCAGGAAGCCGCGGTTGAACCAGGAGCCCAGCAGGTGGGCGAAGTTGTCGTCGACCGGCTTTAGCTCCGGATGCTCCTTGAGGAAGTCGAGCAGATCGGTGCGCATGGCGACGATCTCGGCCGTCGCGCCCGGCGCCATGTTGAGCCGGCGCAGGAATTCGCGCATCGGCGGCTCGACGCTGCGGGTCAGCGCCTGCAGGGTGTGTTCGCCCGGCGCGTTCAGATACTGCTCGGCGGCTTCGCGCACGCGCTCCGAATCCGGCGTGAACGCCTCATTCAGAAACTGGAAAAACGCCAGCCGCTCCTCGCGCGGGAGCGCCGCATAGGCGTTGAGGATACGCCGCGCCAGCGCAACGCCCGCCGCCTCGCCCCGCGAGGACTTCAGCGCGCGGGATAGCTCCTCTATCGATTCGCCACCGTGTCCGCCGATGGACAGGTCGATCAGTTGGCGGCCGCGTTCGGCGATGCCGCTGAGCAATTCCTGAAAGAATGACGTGTTCATGTCGCCGCGTTCGCTATCTGATTGCCGCAGCCCTCATCTGGTTCGGGAGCCAACTGGCGATCTCCGGGAAGATGCACGTCTGGATGATCCCCGTCACCGTGCCACGCGTCCAGCGCCGCTGGCCGTCCGCAAGGCCACTTTGGATACCATACCATCCGTAAGGTAAAGGTTCAGCCCTACCGGCACGGTATCAGCCGGGTGCGCCGAGGCTCGCGCGCCGCGCATTGAACGCGCCGGCTGGATTGTGTACGCGGTGGAGCGGACGGCAACCCGAGGACAACGCCCGCGAATGCCCAGCGAGAACCTCTACGACATCCTGGCCCGCCGTTTGCCCGAAGGCGACGCTCTGGCCTTTGACCAGCCCGCGACGCCTGACGCGCCGGCCTTCCAGATGACCTATGCCGAACTGGCGGCGCTCACGAATCAGTACGCCAACGCGCTGCGCAATCTCGGCGTGCAGCCGGGCGATCGGGTGTCGATCCAGGTCGAGAAGTCGATCGCAAATGTCGCGCTGTTTCTCGCCGTGCTGAAGATCGGCGCGATCGGCAACCCGCTGAACACCGGCTATACCCTCACCGAGATGGCCTATTTCATGTCCGACGCCGCGCCGAGCCTCGTCGTCGTCTCGCCGGAAAGGCGCGAGCCGATCAGGCAGATGGCCGGGGAGTTCGGCGTGAAAGCCGTCGAGACGCTGGACAGCGCCGGGCAGGGCTCGCTGGCGGACCGGGCGGATGTCGAACCCGCTGACGCGCCAACGGAGCCGCGCAGCGCCGATGACACCGCCTGCATCATTTATACCTCGGGCACGACCGGCCAGCCCAAGGGCGCAATGATTACGCATGGTAATGTCAGCACGAACATTCACGCGCTCTGGGACATCTGGCATTTCCAGCCGGGCGACGTGCTGCTGCACATTCTGCCGATCTATCATGTGCACGGGCTTTTCGTGGCGCTGGGCACCGCGCTTTATAACGGCTCGCCGATGATATGGCTGCAAAAACCCGACTTCGACCAGATCATGGCCGCGCTGCCACGCGCGACCGTGATGATGGGCGTGCCGACGCACTACGCGCGCCTGCTGGAGCGGCCCGAACTGGACCGCGCGCTGACCGCGCATATGCGCCTGTTCACCGCCGGCTCCGCGCCGCTCCTGGCCGCGACGCACGAAGCCTTCGAGGCGCGCACCGGCCACAGGATCCTGGAGCGCTACGGCATGACCGAGGCCGGCATGATCGCCTCCAACCCGTATGAGGGCGCGCGCATTCCCGGCACGGTCGGCTATGCGCTGCCCGGCGTCAGCGTGCGAATCACCGACAAGGACGGCCATGTCCTGCCCGCCGGCGAGATCGGCATGGTCGAGGTGAAAGGCCCCAACGTGTTCAAAGGCTACTGGCAGCGTCCGCAGAAGACCGCCGAGGAGTTCCGCGCCGACGGCTTTTTCATCACCGGCGACCAGGGGGTGCTGTCGGAAGACGGCCGGCTGTCGATCGTCGGGCGCGAGAAGGACATGATCATCAGCGGCGGGCTGAACCTCTACCCCAAGGAGGTCGAGCGCGTACTGGACGCCCTCGAAGGAATCGGCGAATCAGCGGTGGTGGGCGTGCCGCATCCCGATTTTGGCGAGGGCGTCGTGGCTGTCGTCACGAGCGCGGGCACGCCGCCAACCGAGGCCGAGATCATCGGCACGCTCGCCGCCAGGCTGGCGAAGTTCAAGGTGCCCAAGCGGGTGATCTTCGTGGATGCCCTGCCCCGCAACACGATGGGCAAGGTGCAGAAGAACGAGCTGCGCGAACAGTACGCTGATCTGTTCTCGGGCGGGTGATCCTGCCCGCGCGAATCAGCGCGGCGCGAGGACCATGATCATCTGGCGGCCTTCGAGCTTCGGCTCAAGCTCAACCTTGGCGTATTCCTCTGCGTCATCGCGCACCTTGTGCAGCAGGTCCATTCCGAGCTGCTGGTGCGCCATTTCGCGGCCCCGGAAGCGCAGCGTCACCTTCACCTTGTCGCCCGCCTCGAAGAAGCGCCGCATATTGCGCATCTTGGTATCGTAGTCGTGCGGGTCGATGTTCGGGCGCATCTTGATTTCCTTGACATCGACGGTCTTGGTTTTCTTGCGCGCTTCGGCGGCCTTTTTCTGCGCCTGGTATTTGTATTTGCCGTAGTCCATGATCTTGCAGACCGGCATCTCGGCCTGTCCCGAAACCTCCACAAGATCAAGGCCGGCCTCTGCCGCGCGGTCCAGCGCCTCTTGCACATCGACGACGCCGTGGTTCTCCCCTTCCTCGTCGATCAACTGGACCTGGCGGGCTGTAATCGCATCGTTTATGCGCGGTCCTTCTTCCCGCTGCGGGGGCCGCTTCATTGGTCGGCGTGCTATGGTTGGTGTCTCCTCTGTTGCCGAATAGGGAATAAATAGAAAAGCCCGTCCCTTCCCATGAAGCGACAGGTTTCTTCACAACTTGACTCCATTTATAGAACCAAGCCTGCGACGAAACAAGATGAGAGCCGCGTGCGCAATGGCGGCGCTGGAAAATCCGGCTGGCGCTGTCAGCGACGAACCACACGCGGCATATAATGGGGGCATCATGAGTGATCGGGATCAGGCGCGCATTCTGACCTACGCGGGCGCGCTGCCCTTCATTGCAGCGGTTGCGGCGCTGCCGCTTGCGCCCGCGGTGGCGACCGCGCCGATCTGGCAGGCGGTGTTGGGCTACGGCGCGGTGATCGCCAGCTTCGTCTCCGGCATTCACTGGGGGCTGTTCTTGTACCGGCAGGGCGCGATGCCGCTCAACCTGTTCATCTCCAGCAATGTCTGCGCGCTGGCGGCCTGGGCGGCGCTGCTCGCGCCGCAGCGCTGGCAAGGGCTGGTGATTCTCATCGCGGTGTTCGCCGTGCTGTTCGCGATTGACCGCTTGCTGTGGCGCGGCGGCATCCACGCCGAGTGGTTCTACCGGCTCCGCGCGGTGATCACGACGATCGTCATCGCGGCGCTCTTCGTATTGCTGCTGTTGGCATAGGAGGCGCTTTTGGACATTGCGGTCATCGGCGCGGGGCTCGCGGGCGTGGTGCTCGCCCGGAGGCTGCGCGAAGCGGGGCATGCCGTCACGATCTACGAGAAGTCGCGCGGCGCGGGCGGACGCATGGCCACGCGGCGCACGGAAGCCTTCGCTTTCGATCACGGCGCGCCCTGTTTCACGGCCGAAAGCGCGGCGTTCCGCGAATTTCTCGCGCCGCATATCGAGAGCGGGTTGGTGGCGCGCTGGCCTGGGCGCTTCGTGCGCCTGTCCGGTGGCGCGACGCAGGCGGAAGATGACGAGCGGTTTGTCGCCGTCCCGGCGATGAACGCGCTGTGCAAGACCCTCGCCGACGACACACCACTGCGGACGCAGGTTCAGATCGCGCCGATCAGGACGCCGCAAACGCTCCACGACAGCGAGGGCAATGCGCTCGGCCGCTTCGACTGGATTATCAGCACCGCGCCGGGGCCGCAGACCGCGGCTCTGTTCGGCGAGTTCGCGCCTGTCGCGCTTGCGCCGCATCACATGACCGGCGGCTTCACCACCATGCTCGGTTTCACTGAGGCGCATGACCCCGGTTGGGACATGGCGGAAACGGATGATCCGGTCGTCGCCGCGATCATCGCCGACTCATCCAAACCGGGCCGTAGCGCCGATGGCACGGCTTTCGTGATCCACGCGCACAGCGACTGGTCAGAGCCGCGAATCAACGAGCCGCCCGAGGCCGTCCAGCCGGTTTTGATGGATGCGTTCACGCGGATGACCAAGATTGACACGGGCGCGGCGACCTACGCATCAACGCATCGCTGGCGTTACGCCCATGCCAATACCGGTATGCCGGAAGGCTGCATTTTTGCGCCGGAGGTCGGGCTGGCCGCTTGCGGCGACTGGTGCATCGGCGGGGGCGTGGAAGCTGCGTTTCGAAGCGCGATCACGCTCGCGGATCGCCTAGCGGGTTGAGCGCGTGTAGGTGGCTGGCGTGAAAAAGGCCGGCGCGAGAAGCCCGCGCCGGCCCTAAATGCTGGTCTGCAGCCGCTAGAGCTTAGCGGGGCTTCTGCTGCTGCCGCCGCTGGAGCGCGGACTGCGTCTCTTCCTTGCGCGCCATCCTGTGACGTACAAGCTCGGCAGCGCTAAGCAGAATGATTGCGACGAAAGTTGTCGCCGCAAGCGGGGGCAGAACAAATTCAAACCACATGATTTCTCCTAAGTGCGGTTGACGTACTATCACGTCTACGCTCTTAGGTTTTCTATAGATTTTTCGAGGAAGTGTTTTGGTTAATCGCTGCGACGACTTGTCATAGCC
>CAYYSM010000157.1:0-6227 GCA_964474225.1 uncultured Hyphomicrobiaceae bacterium | reverse complement strand
TCGAACCAGACCTTCTGCCCAAGCGCATGCGCCACGACCAGAATGTCGGAAAACAGGATCGCCGCGTCGAAACCGTACCGCTCGATCGGCTGCAGCGTCACGCGCGCCGCCAGCTCTGGCGTGTAGCACAGATCGAGAAATCCGCCGGCCTGAGCTCGCACCTCGCGATATTCTGGCAAATAGCGCCCGGCCTGGCGCATCAACCAGATTGGCGGCGGGGATACGGCTTCTCCGGAAAGCGTGCGAAGGAAGCGGCTCGGCTGGGCGGGCGTGCTGTCGTTCGACATTAGGTCCGATCCATAATCCCTAAAACAAGAATCTCTCTTGAGCCTGACTCTGCTGTTTTATTTTGAGCAGGGTGGATTTGTTGAATTCAGAAAGCTCCACCCCCTGTCCACAGCTTGTCGCCGGCCGCGGCTCCGGCGCTCAGTCCTGCCGCCAAAGGGACTGTCTGTCAATCTGAACAATGCCGATTTTTGACGTTTGAGCCATTGGTTATACATGTTGTTTGAGAGGCACGGCGCGCGGACAGCCGGCGGCGCGATGTGTGGATCACGGATTGGTCGTGCACAGATGCGGAAATAGCGCGCAATCTCTGTCACCATTCCGCGCGCTGTGTATGATTTTTTGATTGGCGTGCGGGACTCGGGATGGCAGTGGGCAGTCCAGCCCGGTTGTGGTGACGAATCCGGGATTCGCCCACATCGAGGCCGTGCGCTTTGAACAAAGCAAGCCGCCAGACGCCCAGCGATGCGCGCAGTCGCCAACGGATCGGACCATGCAGAAGAAGGCGCCGAAAAAGTCGTTTCACCTCCACCTCGTTTCGGATGCGTCGGGGGAAACGCTGACCATGATTGCCAAGGCGGCCACGGTTCAGTACTCGCTGATCCGCGCCATTCACCATGTCCATCCGCTGGTGCGCACCCGCAATCAGCTCAACGACGTGGTGGAGAAAATTCAGGCCAACCCCGGGATTGTGCTCTACACCATCGTCAATGCCGAACTGGGCCGCGAGCTGCAGAACCAGTGCAAGCAGATGGGGCTGCCCTGCATCGCGGTGCTGGAGCCGATCCTCAACGCCTTCGGCCAATACCTGGGCGCCGACTCCACACCGGTGGTCGCCGGCCAGCATGTGCTCGACGCCGATTATTTCCGCCGCGTCGACGCCATGCAGTTTTCGATGATGCATGATGACGGGCAAAACACCGAGACGCTCGACGAGGCGGATATCGTGCTCATCGGCATCAGCCGCACCTCAAAGACGCCAACGAGCATTTATCTCGCCAATCGGGGCTACAAGACCGCCAACGTCTCTCTCGTACCGGATCTGCCCATCCCGGAAACGCTCAAGACCGCAGAGCGCCCGCTGATCGTCGGTCTCACAGCCACGGCGGAGCGGATCGCCGAAATCCGGCACAACCGGGTGATGTCCTTCAATGATCGGCGCTTGCAAGACTATGTTGATATGGATCGCATCAAGGAGGAGATCGCCTACACACGGCGCTTGTGTCACCGGCATCACTGGCCGATCATTGACGTAAGCCGCCGTTCGATCGAGGAGACGGCGGCCGACATCATCCGCCGCTATCAGGATCGCCAGGCGGCCCGCGCCACGCAGGAGGGCTGAGGATGACAGATGCCGCCTCGCCGGTGACTGCTGGTCTGCAGGTTGAAAAACCCGCCTTGATCCTTGCCTCGGCCAGCCCGGCGCGCGTCTCGGTGCTGCGCAGCGCTGGTGTGGCCTTCACTCAGAAGGCCTCCGGGCTTGATGAGAGCAGCGTGCGCGAGGCCCTGCGCCAGGAAGGCGAGGCAACCCAGCCCGGCGACATTGCCGAACTGCTCGCGATTACCAAGGCCACGCAGGTCAGCACGGCCGAGCCGGATGCGCTCGTCATCGGCGCGGACCAGGTGCTGGCCTTCGATGATCGCACGCTGGAAAAGCCGCTCGACTTCGACGCTGCGCGCGACCAGCTTCTCGATCTGCGCGGCAAGACGCATGTGCTGCATTCCGCCGTCTGCCTGTGCCGGGGTGGTCAGCATCTCTGGACGCATGTGGACACCGCGACCATGACAATGCGCGACTTCTCGCCGGAGTTCCTCGGACGCTACCTGAGCATCGCGGGCGTCGCGGTGCTAACCAGCGTCGGCGGGTATCAGCTCGAAGGCCCCGGCGCCCAGCTCTTCGAGCGTGTTGACGGCGACTATTTCACCGTGCTTGGCCTGCCCCTGCTTCCGTTGTTGGCGAAGCTGCGCGAGATGGAGATTCTGCTTGCCTGAAGTGAAAGAGAGCGGCCCGCGCGCCTGCGTCATCGGCTGGCCGGTTGCGCATTCGCGTTCGCCGCTGATCCACGGCTATTGGTTGGAAAAATACGGCCTGCGCGGCCATTACGATAAGCAGGCCGTCCCGCCTGAGGATTTTCCCGCGTTTCTCGACAGTTTCGCCGAAAGTGGGTTCGTCGGCGCAAATGTGACCGTGCCTCACAAGGAACTGGCCTATGAGCTGGTCGACCGGCGCAAGCCGGCGGCGGAGGCGGTTCGGGCCGTCAACACCCTCTGGCTCGATGACGGCCAGCTCGTCGGCGACAACACCGATGTCTACGGCTTCCTCGCCAACCTTGACGAAGGTGCGCCGGGCTGGGATAGCGGCAGCCACGCGGCGGTGATCGGCGCGGGCGGCGCGGCGCGGGCCGTTCTTAAAGGCCTGATTGACCGGGGCTTTACCGAAATCCGCCTGGCCAACCGTACGGTCTCCAAGGCGCAAGGGCTTGCCGAAGCCTTCGGCGCGGCAGTCCAGACGGTCGCGTGGGAGGACCGCAACGCAATGCTCGACGGCTGCGCGCTGCTCGTCAACACGACCTCGCTTGGTATGGAAGGCTCTCCCGCGTTGGACATCGACCTCGCCGCGTTGCCCGACGATGCCGTGGTGACGGACATTGTCTATGTCCCGCTGCGGACGCCGCTGTTGCGCGCCGCCGAGGCGCGCGGCCTTCGCACGGTTGACGGGCTGGGGATGCTTCTGCACCAGGCGGTGCCCGGCTTCGCCCGCTGGTTCGGCACCCGCCCCGAAGTCACGCCGGAGTTGCGCGCGCGGATCGTGGCCGATATCGAGCAGGACAAGGCCGCATCATGATGATCGTCGGCCTCACAGGTTCAATGGCGATGGGGAAGTCCACCGCCGCCAACTATCTGAAAAGTCTCGGTATCCCTGTTTTCGACTCCGACGCCGCCGTGCACGCGCTTTATGAAGGCGAGGCGGTCGAGGCCATCGAACGGGCCTTTCCCGGGGTGGCGCAGGCGGGCGCCGTGGACCGCAAGAAGCTGGGCGAGGCGATCGCTGGCGATTCCGAAGCGCTCGCGCGGCTCGAAGCCATCGTCCACCCCATGGTCCGGCGGAAGCAGCGCGATTTTATCCTGGCCGAAGCGTTGCGCGGTGCGGAGCTGGTCATCCTCGACATTCCGCTGCTGTTCGAATCCGGCGCGGATGCGCTGTGCGACGCGGTGATCGTCGTCAGCGCGCCGGAAGACGTGCAGCGCGAGCGCCTCGCCACGCGCAAGGGCATGTCGCCCGAAAAGATCGACGACCTGCTCGCCCGTCAGATGCCGGACGCCGGAAAGCGCGCCCGCGCCGATTTCGTTGTGGACACGAGCGGCACCATCCCCGAGAGCCGCGCGCAGCTTGACCGCATCCTCGCTACACTCCGCCAGCAGGAAGGCCAGAAGATCGACGTCTGGCGCGAGCTGGAAGTCTGACAGCGGGGGACGCGATGCGCGAGATTGTGCTCGACACGGAAACGACCGGTCTGGACCCGAAACAGGGCCACCGCATCATCGAGATCGGCTGCATCGAGCTGGTGAATTATGTGCCGAGCGGGCGGGAGTTCCACCAGTTCATCAATCCCGAGCGCGACGTGCCCGAGGACGCGCAGCAGGTTCACGGGATCACCAACGCATTTCTCGCCGACAAGCCGGTCTTCTCTGAGGTCGCCGACTCGTTCCTGGAGTTCATCTCCGACTCCACGCTGATCATCCATAACGCCAGCTTCGACATGGGTTTCATCAACCACGAGCTGGTGCAGTTGCCGCGCGATCCGATCCCGTTTGATCGCGTCGTCGATACCCTCGCGCTCGCGCGGCGCAAACATCCCGCGGGGCCGAACAGCCTCGACGCGCTGTGCAAGCGGTATCGCATCGACCTCAGCGAACGCACCAAGCATGGCGCGCTGCTGGACAGCGAGCTGCTCGCGCGCGTCTACATGGAGCTGATCGGCGGGACGCAGGCCGCGCTTGGCCTGGAAGAAGCGTTGACGCGCGGTCCCGCATTCCAGACCGGCGGAAACATCCGCGTGCGTCCGCGACCGACGGCGCTCCCGCCGCGTCTGACGGCTGATGAGCAAGATGCGCACCGCGCCTTTATCGAGGACCTGGGCGCGCCCGCGCTGTGGGAGAGTTACGAAAGCCGCGAGTGATCAGGCGCCAGCCTCGCTCTCCTGCTGCTGCTGTTGCTGCTGGACGTTGCGCCGATACAGCGCCGCGAAGTCGATCGGGTCGATCAGCAGCGGCGGATAACCCCCTTCGCGCGTCAGGTCTGCGATGATCCGGCGGACGAACGGAAAAAGCTGCGCCGGGCAATCGATGAACAGAAACGGACGCAGCCGCTCCTGGGGGAAGTTATCGAGGCGGAAAACGCCGGCATAGACCAGATCAAGCTGATAGATGCCGGAGCTTTCGCTTTTCGCCGCACCCTCGAAGTGCAGCGTGACCTCATAGGTGTTGTCGCTTAACTTGTTCGCGCCGACATTGAAGTTCAGCTGGAGGTTCGGGTTCTCGCCCGGCTCCTGAAAGGATTGGGGCGCGTTCGGGTTCTCAAAGGAGAGGTCCTTGATGTACTGCCCGAGGACGCTGACGCGCGGTCCCTGCTGCGCCTGCTGATTGCTCTGCTCGTCGCCGCCATTCGGCTTGTTTTCTTCCGCCATCTCTCGCCTCTGTCGCTTTGCGGTGGGTCGCGGCGCGTGCTGTTGCCTTTTACAACCGTTCCGCGTGATCTCAGTTTGCATTCGTGGCTAGCATGGCGGGCAAGCGCATTCAAGCTGGCGTGGCTTGCTTATCCTGGGTGTGATGGCGGCGCGACGGTTCAGGCGTCCTGGCCGGGTTCGGCCTCCTCGCGGCAGAACATGTCATATACAACGTCCAGGATCTGCCGGGGACGGTCATCCGCAAGCCTGTAATAAATCGTCTTGCCGTCCCGCCGGGTCGTCACCAGCCCCTCGTACCGCAGCCGGCCAAGCTGCTGCGAAACTGCAGGTTGCCGGGCGGACATCAGGTCTTCGAGTTCCTTCACGGACTTCTCGCCGGAGACGAGGTAGCAGAGGATCATGAGACGACCCTCATGGCTGATGGCTTTCAGGAACTGCGAGGCGCGCCGGGCATTACGCACCATACGCTCAAGATCCTCATCGCTCATGTCCTCTATATCGATCGGTGGCGGCATCGGTCGGCCTTAACAAGCTTTCTCAAATTCAATCGATTGTATGTATTTCGTGCGAAGGCGGCATTCGGATCAGGTGAAATGCCCGACCAGGGCGAAAACTCCGCCTGTGAATGGGGTGTGGCCATCAGTACGGGCAACACCCTGGCGTGCCCGGCAGCCTCTAACGCAACCAGGCCGCGTATTCGGAATGCACGCCTCTCATGTCCTCGTAGAGCCAGACCATGCGGTCGACGAACCACATTTTGCCGAGATAGATCAGCGCCGCGCCGAAAAGCGTTGGCCAGATCGCCAGCGCATACAGCCCCCAGATCAGGAACGGGATGCCAACTGCGGATAGGGCGGTCAGCAGGTGTGGCGCGACGCGGTGATGCTCAGGGATAGGCACCGCTTTGCGGTTCAGCCAGACGCGCTCACCGAATACCGCTTTGGACGCCCAGTTGTCGGTGTGCTTCGGGATCGGCGCCATGCGCGGGTTGAGCCAGATGAAGCCGAGCGCCCCGGCCAGCGCCAGCAGCGCCAAACCGCCGATCCAGGCACGCGACCACACGGCCAGCACGAGCAGCGGCAGACCAAGGAACACGCGGGACCAGACGCTGAGTGGATGCGCGTGGCGCTGCCACGTGTCCTCATCCATCAACATCAGCCGTTCGGCAAAGCGAAAGATGTCCACGGCCGGCCCCTTCATGGTGCGGACGGAGGGACTCGAACCCTCACTCCCTTACGGGAAACGGATTTTAAG
>CAYYSM010000156.1:0-6230 GCA_964474225.1 uncultured Hyphomicrobiaceae bacterium | reverse complement strand
CGGCCTGTTCTGCTTTGCGCGGCGCGACGACGAAGCGTTCCGGGCGCTGACCGCATTGGGCGTCGAGCCGATGATCCTGCCCGGAAGCGGGCGCGACCGGCACGACATCCGCGAACTGGCGCTGGCGCTGACGAGCCTTGCCCCGGATGTGCTGATGGCCCTGTCCTGGCCTGCTGGGCGGCTGGGTATCGCGGCGGCGGCGCGCGCGGAGGTCGGGCGGATCGTCGCGGCCTTCCCGGAGGTTGCGCAGGCGCTCGCGCCGGATTGCCGCGACGGGCCCTTGCGGCGGGACTGCGCGGCGCTGCTGTCGCGTTGCGATGCGGCGATTGTGCCGGGGCTCGGGCGCGATCCGGTCGTCGATGGGCGCAGCCTGATGCCGCCGGGGCTGGAGCCGGTTTTCGTGGCCGGGCCGGGCGTTGACCTCTCGCGCTTCACGCATGTGCCGCTCGCGCCGCTGACCAAGGGCATGGTTTTTCTGGCGATCGCCTATCCAGGGAGCGAGCCGGGCATTGCGCGCTACTGCGAAAGCGCGCGCCGGTTGGAGCCGCGCAGCGGCGGGGCGATCCATCTGGTCGCGTCGCCGCCCGCCGAAGAGCCGTCTCAGGACCTTTTGCGGCTGATGAAAGCGCATCGCGGGACGGTGCGCTATCTCGGGCCGCGCGAGGACATCGCCCGATTGCTGGCGCGCGCGCATGCGGTGGTGTTTCCGGGCGAGACCCCGTGCCTGTCGCCGGATATCGGTCATGCGCTGGCGATTGGCCGGCCGCTCATCAGCGCGGACGTGCCGGCGCGGTGGCAGGCGGTTCAGCCCGAGGTGAATGGCCAGCGGTTCGCGCCCGGCGATGCCGAGGCGCTGGCGGCGGCGCTGCAGAGCCTGTTGCGCCGGCCCGACCTGATCCCGCTTTATGCCAAGGAGAGCCGGCAAATCGCCACGACCCGTTTTGACATCGAGGCAATCACCGCCGCCCAACTTAACGCCCTCGGCCTCTAAGAGGACGGAATGAACGATGATGGCCTGCCGGCGGAAGCCGCCTATGTGCTGCGGTTCTGGTTCCAGGACCTGACGCCGGAGCAGTGGTGGCGCGACGAGACCCTCGACCAGCAGATCACAGCGCGCTTTCTCGATCTCTATCATCGCCTGCGGCGCAAGGTGCCGGATGCATGGCTTCAGACGCCGCGCGGCGTTCTCGCGGCGGTGCTGGTGCTGGATCAGTTTCCCCGCAACATGTTTCGCGGCACGGCGGCCTCCTTCGCCACAGACGCGAAGGCGCGGCTGCTGGCGGATCGGGCGATCGCGCGCGGCTTCGATGCGGATTTAAGCGTGGATGAGCGGCTGTTTCTCTATCTCCCCTTCGAGCACAGCGAAAATCCGGCCGATCAGGAGCGGGCGGTCGCCCTCATCAGCGCGCTCGGCAACACGCAATACACCGACTTCGCCCGCGCGCATAAAGAAGTGATCGATCGCTTCGGCCGCTTCCCACAGCGCAACGCCGCCCTGGTGCGGCCGTCCACGCCGGAGGAAGAGCGCTTCCTCGCCGCTCAGGCGACGCAGTGGTAGCGATCAGAAGGGGATTTCGTCGTCGAGGTCCTGATCGAAGCTCTCGGCCGGTTGCCCGCCGCCGCGCGAACCGCCGGAAGGCCCGCGATCATAGCCGGACTGGCCGCCCTCATGCATTCCCATGCTCTGGCCCGCGCCCATACCGCCGCCGTTGCGCGCGTCGAGCATTGTCAGGGTGCCGTTGAAGCCCTGAAGCACAACTTCGGTGGTGTAGCGATCTTGGCCGTCGCGGTCCTGCCATTTGCGGGTCTGCAACTGGCCTTCGAGATAGACCTTCGAGCCCTTGCGCAGGTATTGCTCGGCGATCTTGCACAGGCCCTCGCTGAAGATCACGACATTGTGCCATTCGGTCTTTTCGCGGCGCTCGCCGGTGTTCCGGTCGCGCCAGTTCTCAGAGGTGGCCACGCGCAGGTTCGCGATCGGGCGGCCATCCTGGGTGTGACGGATTTCCGGGTCGGCGCCGAGATTGCCGACCAGAATGACTTTGTTGACGGAACCGGCCATCGCTTGTCCTTTCTCATGCCTCTCGCGCAGTGCGCTCGCCGAAGACTCTAACCGCCAGCGGCTGCCGCGAGCCAGCAGCGCCCCGCATTTTCCACACCGGGGCGGTCTTGTCCGCGCTCGCGCGCGCGAATGTTCCGGTTACGTTCTCACTTTCATCACGCTGTGTCAACGTGGCTGCACCGGCTCGGAACAAGTTTACGGACTTCACAAAATGTTGAAGGCTCCCGGCGGTGCGATTGTAGCGTATCCTGATCGGACACGATGAGGGCGAGGTTTGATGTACGACCATCTTGCAGACCCGCGGGCGGAGCCGGAGACTTCGCGCCAGCAGGAGCTGACCGCCGTGCAACTGCTGGGACTGGCGACTGCCGTGCCGGGCCAGTGTTTCGATCAGGCGACGGTGATCGAGAATGCGCGGCGGATTTTCGGCGGGCGCACCAGCCTGTTCGAGACGCTGGAAAGCGTCTACACCAACGCGCAAATCGACACCCGGTACGCCTGCCAGCCGCTGGACTGGTTTAACGCGCCGGCGGGCATTGCCGACAAGACGCGGGCCTATGAGACCCATGCGACCTGGCTGGCGCAGCAGGCGGCGGAGCGGGCGCTGGCTGATGCGGGGCTGGCGGCCGGAGATATCGACGCGATCGTGTTTGTCAGCTCAACCGGCATCGCCACGCCGTCGATCGAGGCGCGACTGATGAACATCATGCCGTTTCGCGCAGATGTGCAGCGCCTGCCTGTGTTCGGGCTGGGCTGCGCTGGCGGCGTTCTCGGCATGACGCGCGCGCAACAGATGGCCGCGGCGCAGCCCGGCTTGCGCGTGCTGCTGATCGTCGTGGAGCTGTGCACGCTCGCCTTTCGCTATGATCGGCTGACGAAAAGCAACCTCGTGGCGACCGCGCTGTTCGGCGACGGCGCGGCGGCGGCGGTGCTTTCGAGCGAGGGCGCGGGCGGTGCGCCGCTTGGCGCGCTGGGCGCAGGCGGCGAACATCTGTGGCAGAACACGCTCAACGTCATGGGCTGGGACGTGGATGATCAGGGCTTTGATGTGATCTTCCACCGCGACATCCCGCAGATCGTGGCTGGCGCGTTCAATGACGCCATGCACGGCTTTCTGGAGCGCGTCGGCGTGGACCCTGCGGCGATCGACCGGCCCTGTTGCCATCCGGGTGGGGTCAAGGTTCTGGACGCGCTGGAGGATGTCTTCGCCATAGAGCGTGGCGGGCTGGATGCCGAGCGCGCGGTTCTGCGCGGCTACGGCAATATGTCGGCCCCGACCGTGTTGTTCGTGCTGGATGAGTTGCGCCGGCGCGGCAGCGGCGGGCAGCTTCTGATGACCGCGCTGGGGCCAGGCTTCACCGGTGCGTTCCAGCTTGTGACGCTGAACGGCGAGGCGGCATGAGTTTCGGTTGGGCCTATATCCTGATCGGCTGGCTGGTCGTGCAGCGGCTCGCAGAACTGGTCTATGCGCAGCGCAACACGCGGGCGCTGCTGGCGCGCGGCGGACAGGAGATCGGCGCGGAGCACTATCCGCTGTTCGTGCTCCTCCATGCGAGCTGGCTCATCACGCTGGCTGTGCTCACCGCGCCCGCGCCGCCGGTGCCGTGGCTGCTGCTCGGCGCGTTCGTGCTGCTGCAGGCCGCACGCATCTGGGTGATCGCGACGCTTGGGCCGTATTGGACAACGCGGATCATCACCGTGCCGGATGCGCCGCTCATCAGGGGCGGGCCGTTCCGCTTCGTGCGGCACCCGAATTATGTCGTCGTGGCGCTGGAAATCCCGCTGGTGCCGCTGATCCTTGGGCTGGAATGGGTGGCGCTGGTTTGCGGCGCGGCCAACCTCGCGCTGCTCGCCTACCGCATCCGCGTGGAGGACCGCGCCCTGCAGCCGCGCCGCGCCTAATTAATAACAGGCTGAGTGTTTAAAATAAAACTTCTTGATATTACTTCGCATCACCGTCGATCATCTTTAGCTTTGCAAAAATATATGTGAACTTAGCGGTGCGTTTCACTACGGAAAAAAACACTATCGTAATATAAAGCTTAAACATGAGAGACAAATAGAATGTTTTATCAAATATATAAGCAAATTTAATTCCGCTAAATCTCAGATCGAAGTGATCTAAAACATGGATTATTGCGCCTCGCAAAAGCTCGTCGAAAACGTAGACTGCTGTGTAATTTATATTTTGACGAAAGTCACCACTAAGCTCATTCATCATGACAAATGCAAAAACGTAGAAAAAATAATGGAAGAGGGGTACTACCGTAAAAAAGAGAACAATCCATAATTTGCCTTTAGATGGATTTATCCAAAATATTGTGTATGGTCTGGACAGGAGCTCTTCTAGTATTCTCTCCCTTATCGACTTTAATTCGGAAAATATCTCTCTCATATCATATTGTAATTTTCGGATTTGTTGTTCAATATCATCGATTTGCAGTTGAAGATCGCGAATTTTTGATTGTCGGGATTCCTTGATACCATCGATCGATTGATGAAAGGCTATATTATCGCTTCTTGAATTAACGTTCAATTGTCCTTTTGGCACCACAACGTCAGCATCAAATTGTTGTTCCATGTTGGAAAGATGTTTGATGCTATTTTTCTCTGTTTCAAGATAATACTTCTCTCGATTGAGAAATTCTACCCTCTCTGTTTGGTCGTCTCTAGCGCTCGCAATTTCATTCTGAATTTTGTTAATCCGATCAAGACTGTAGAAAAACTCGTGCTCTAATTCGTGAGTGCGCAGTTTTATATCTATCCAATAAGGTAAAAACGCAATAACTAAAAACACGATTGTGAAAAGACATTGCAATATATATTGTATTACATCTGGAGTATTACCGGCAGAGAGAAGGACGAGTGTTAATACTCCAACATAAGGGGCGACTATGAACAAGTGAATAAAAAAGAAAAATTTAAATTCATGATCTATTCGGTCAATACGAAGTTTATCAATGAATTCAATAATATAAGAGATTTTATATTTATTGAATTTGATTAGCCGATCATTCATAATTTGATTCCGTGAGAAATGAAAGCGTCTATGTTAAAATTTGAGTGTTGTGTGTTTCCACAGTGGAGCTTTTAAATTAAGCCTTCGGCGAGGGTGACTTGGCAATTAACCCAGTGTGGCGAAGGGCGCGGCCGAGCGGATAGGCCAGCATCGGGTCGTTCGCATCGACCTCGCTGAGGATTTGCGCGGACTTCTCGCAGTCGATGCGCATCTGCTCCACCAGCGAGTCCGCATCCGGGAAGCGCGCATCGTCGCGGATGTATGCGATGAACTCGACCTCCAGCTTCTTGCCGTAGAGATCGCCGTCATAATCGAGCAGGAACGTCTCCAGCACGGCGGGGCCGCCGTCGAAAGTCGGGCGCGTGCCCAGATAGGCCGCCCCGTGGCGCACTTCGCCGTCGACATGCACGCGCACCGCATAGATGCCGTGGCGCAGCGCCTGGCCGTCAGTTAGCGTGATGTTCGCCGTAGGGAAGCCGAGATTGCGGCCCCGGCCCGCGCCGCCCGTGACCTCGCCAATGACGCGCCACCAGTAGCCGAGCACCTCTGCCGCGCCGCGCGGGTCGCCCTCCGCGAGCGATTCCCGCGCCCGGGTGGAGGAGAAGGTCTCGCCCGCGCCGCCGACCGCATCGACGATCTCGACGCCGATTCCCGCCTGCGCGCAAAGCTCCTGCAGGACGGCCGGGTTGCCGCCGCGACCCTTGCCGAAGAAGAAGTTGTAGCCGGCCACCGCGTGCGAGATTTGTAGCCCGTTGACCAGCACCTGCTGAACGAACGCATCGGCCGTCAGGCTGGCCAGATCAGCGTCGAAGCGCACCACCGCCGCCACATCCAGCCCGAATAGTTCCATCAGCCGGAGCTTGCGCGGCAAGGGGGTAAGCTGGAAAAAGGCCCGCTCCGGCTGGAAGAACGCGCGCGGATGCGGCTCGAACACCATAACGCCGGCCTTAGCCCCGCGGTCCTCGGCGATCTGCTGGGCGCGCTTCAAAAGGGCCTGATGACCGCGATGCACGCCGTCGAAATTTCCGATCGCCAGGACAGCGCCGCGCGTTTCCGCCGGCCGGTCCCGCCATTCGCGCACGATTTCCACGCCGCTGTCGTCCTCCTCAGCCCTGCTTTTCGCGCCGCGGCACCTTGAGCACCGCCTCG
>CAYYSM010000155.1:5167-6231 GCA_964474225.1 uncultured Hyphomicrobiaceae bacterium | reverse complement strand
CACGAAACTCACAAATTTGAATGGCGCGGGATCGCTGTCACCGTGCGCTACCGCCTCTATGCCTACGCGTCCGTTCATGAGATTTACGGAAGCGCGCCCGCCCATCTGGAAATCGAGAGCGCGGACCGCGCGCCGCTTCCGGTTACCGAAACCGGCTACAAATCCGCCTTCCTTGCGGCGGAGGCTGTAGCGGCGCGGGGCGGCCCCGCCGCCTACGTCCGGGCGTGGCTTGAGCATGAGGCGCAGTCGGAGGCGTGGCGGGAAGCCGAGGCCGCAAGAAACCAGCTCAGCCTGTTCTGAGTGCCGCGTAGTGAGCAAGCCGAAGGGGAGTGGACAGAATGCTCAACCTCTGTGCGGATCGGAACGGCGGAGACGGGACGACGGCCTGTTAAGGCCGAACGCAAGATGTGTGTTGTACTACAACACATCTTGGCAAGGGGGCCCGTTCTGCGCTGCGCAGCAGCGCCGGGCACGCCCCCGTTGCATCCCCCCGGCCCGGGGCGGACGAAGGAGCGCATGGCCGCACCGGGCCGGGCGCTTCGCGCCGTGCCTGCGGTCCGGTTGCGCTTCCCGGGGCATCGAGCCCCGCGTCCGCCACAGAAACGTATCGCCGTTTCAGCACTCGCAATCGTCCGGCCGTTGCATCACCGTTCAGGGGCGCTGCCAGGCTCCCCCGAAACCCCCATGGCCGGGCGGCGTTCCTGCCCCCTGGACCCCTGACCATTTCATGGAGACCGGGAGGGGAGACTTCCGCTCTCCCCTCCGTGGACCTCCCCATCGACCAACCGTCCGCCGGTTGGATGCGCGCCATCTTGTCGAAGATGGATCACGACCGGGGAGACTTCCCTCTCCCCGGACCCCATGGAGCAAGGCGGAGATATCCGCTCTCCCCCTTGCATCCCCCGGCGTGCGGAATGCGGCCGAAGCTGTCAAGCGGACGAACATGCCACCGGGAAAGCGTGCCACTTTTCGCGGTTTTTGGCACGAAACCGCGAATCGCGCCACTTTTCCGGCACGAAAAAGCTTTGCGTGTCAGATTCATCCGCAACGACAGGGTCGGCGCA
>CAYYSM010000155.1:0-5157 GCA_964474225.1 uncultured Hyphomicrobiaceae bacterium | reverse complement strand
CGGCGCATTGCCCGCCAGTTCATGCTTACCGACAAGCCCGAAGCAGGTTCCGCCCGGCGTGACAGACCATGCTTGCCGCAAGCAGCGCAATTCAGTTATTAAACAATTGAGCCGTGTCTCAAAGTAACATAAGGTTACTGAAAGTCTTTTCACGCCGGTCGGTGGATGCGAATGCATAGCGGCACCGAAATAGCCGAATGAAACAAGGCTTACCGTCTTTTCCGGTGACAAAAACGAAAATATTACGGAAGGAGTAACCGCAGCAATGGTGGACAGTTTCTTTGAAAAGCCGGTTCTGAACTCGCCTTATGCGGAGCCGCGCCTCCACCATCAACTCGACGAAAGCGGTCAACCCATTGACGGTCCGCCCGCGAAGGGACGGCGGAAATCCAGTTTCATAACACCGGTGCCCAGACCGAAGAAGCGGAGGCGTTCATCCGACGAGGGGCAGGCCACCATGCCCTTTGGCAATGAGCACCTGTCAACCGCCGATCAGCAATACGATCCGGAACCGATCATCAACGAGATTCGCTCGCACGTTTCCGAGTGGCGGCGCGCTCCGGAAAGCGCGTGGGGCGTGACGCCGGTCACCGCCCGCCTCCTTAAGCACTGGCGTCATCACGACTTCCAGGGTATCCGCCCCTTCTTCTGCCAGATCGAGGCGGTCGAAACCGTCATCTGGCTTACGGAAGTCGCGCGCCGGTCCAAACAGCACAAGAAATTCTGGGACCATCTCCAGGGCGCGAACGCCCAGGCCAATCCGGACCTCATGCGTATCGCCATGAAGATGGCCACCGGGACCGGCAAGACGACGGTCATGGCCATGCTTATCGCCTGGCAGGCCGTGAACGCCGTCCGGGCCCCGTCGAACAAACTGTTCAGCCGCGGCTTCCTGATCGTAACGCCCGGCATCACGATCAAGGACCGCCTGCGCGTTCTGCAGCCGAGCGAGCCGTCCAGCTATTACGAGGACCGCGAGCTTGTGCCGCCGGATATGATCGGTGACATCCGCCAGGCCAAGATCGTCATCACGAACTACCACGCGTTCCAGCTTCGTGAGCGCATGGATGCGAACAAGACCACCAAATCGCTGCTGCAGGGGCGCAATGCGCCGATCCGCAGCAAGGAGACCGAAGGTCAGATGGTGGACCGGGTGGCAAAGCCGCTCAAGGGCCTGAAGAACATCGTCGTGCTTAATGATGAGGCGCATCACTGCTATCGCGAGCGGCCGGGCAACGACGATATCGACGATCTGAAGGGCGACGAGAAGAAACAGGCGAAGGAGGAAAACGAGGCCGCCCGCATCTGGATCAACGGGATCGAGGCGGTCAAACGGAAACTGGGCGTCCGGGCGGTATACGATCTGTCAGCCACGCCGTTCTTTCTTCGCGGGTCCGGATGGGCCGAGGGCACGTTGTTTCCCTGGACGGTCAGCGATTTCTCGCTGATGGACGCCATCGAATGCGGCATCGTCAAGCTGCCGCGCGTCCCCGTGGCCGACAACATCCCTGGCGAGGAAATGCCGGTATACCGGAACCTGTGGGAGCATATCGGCAGGGAAATGCCCAAAAAGGGCGGGCAGACCGCCGATCCGCACGGCATTCCGGACAAGCTCAAAACGGCGCTTCATGCGCTGTACAAACATTACGACGAGACGTTCCGGAAGTGGGAGCGCGCAGGAATACAGACGCCGCCCGTCTTCATCATCGTCTGCAACAACACGACCACGTCGAAGCTGGTTTACGAATACGTTTCCGGCTGGCAGCGCCCCAATGAGGACGGCGAGCTTTACACCGTCAATCGCGGCTTCCTGCCCCTATTCAGCAATTTCGATCAGAACGATGAGCCGCTGGCGCGTCCGAACACGCTTCTCATCGATAGCAAGCAGATCGAGTCCGGCGAGATCGACAAGAATTTCCGGACCATCGCCGCCACGGAAATCGAACAGTTCAAGCGCGAGCGCAGACAGCGCGGCGAGGACGGTGAAATCTCAGACGCCGAGCTTCTGCGGGAGGTGATGAACACCGTCGGCAAGACAGGACGGCTTGGTGAGCAGATGCGCTGCGTCGTTTCCGTATCCATGCTCACTGAAGGATGGGATACGAACAGCGTCACCCATATCCTCGGCGTCAGGGCCTTCGGCACGCAGCTTCTGTGCGAGCAGGTCGTAGGGCGCGCGTTGCGCCGCCTGAATTACGAGCCGATCGATCCGAGCCTGCCGCCATCCGAGTGGATGTTTGAGCCGGAATATGCCGACATCATGGGCATTCCCTTCGACTTTACGGCGAAGCCCCAGCCCGCCCCGGTCAAGCCGCCCAAGAAGACGACGCAGGTCAAGGCGATCAAAGATCGCGCGGCGCTGGAAATCCGTTTTCCGCGTGTTGTCGGTTACCGCGTGGACCTGCCTGAAGAGCGCCTGCAGGCGCGGTTTAACGACGATTCCGCACTCGTGCTCGATCCGAACATGGTGGGGCCGGGCGAAACCCTCATGGCCGGTATTGTGGGCGAGGGGATTACGATCACGCTCGCCGAGGCGCAGGCCATGCGACCCAGTACCATCGCCTTCAATCTGGCCAAGGCCGTCTTGTCCGATCATTTCAGGGACAAGGACGGAGACCTCAAAGTCCACCTGTTCGGCCAGATCAAAACCATCTGCCGCCGCTGGCTGGACGAAGGCTACCTCGTCTGCAAGGGCGGCACTGACAAATGGATGCTGCAGTACCCGTCAATCGCCGCCCAGGCCAGCGAGCGAATCTACAACGCCATCGTCAACGCCAGCGACGAAAAGAGTGAAATCAAGGCCGTGCTTGATCCCTATAATCCGGAGGGATCGACACGCCATGTCAGCTTCGCCACCACCAAGGATCTTTACGAGACCGATCCGAGGCGGTGCCACGTCAACTACGTCGTGCTCGACAGCGACTGGGAAGCCGAGTTCGCCCGTGTTGTGGAAGACCATCCCCGAACGCTTGCCTACGTCAAGAACCAGGGGCTTGGGTTTACCGTGCCCTACCGGGACGGCACGGTCGCGCGGGATTACGTTCCCGACTTCATAGTGCAGGTCGATGACGGGAACGGGGCTGACGATCCGATCAATCTTGTCATAGAGATCAAGGGATACCGGCAGGAAAACGTGAAGCTGAAGTCGGAAACCATGCGGACGCAATGGATACCCGGCGTCAATAATCTGGGGACATATGGCCGTTGGGATTTTGAAGAATTCAATGATGTCTTTGAAATCAAAGACGAATACCACAAAATGATTGAAAAACTTCTACATAAACAGTCGCAGACCGAGGACGCATGAACGACGGGGAGATAATCCTTTACAGAACGGATGACGGAAAAGATGCGGTGCAGCTTCGCATCGAGGGAGAAACCGTCTGGCTGTCCCTCAACCAGATTGCGGCCTTGTTCGAACGCGATAAGTCAGTGATTTCCCGGCACCTCAAAACGATCTTCGACGACGGCGAGCTGGACCGCCGTTCAGTTGTTGCAGAATTTGCAACAACTGCCGCAGACGGGAAGACCTACCAAGTGGAGCACTACAATCTCGACGCTGTTCTCGCCGTCGGCTACCGCGTCCGCAGTCCGCGCGGTGTGCAGTTCCGGCGCTGGGCCACGACCACCCTGAGGGAGTATCTGGTTAAGGGCTTCGTCATGAATGACGAACGCCTGAAAGACCCCGCCTTCGACTATTTCGACGAACTGCTTGAGCGCATCCGGGATATCCGGGCCTCGGAAAAGCGCTTCTATCAAAAGGTCCGCGACCTGTTCGCCGAGACCAGCGCCGACTATGACGGCTCCAGCGCCACCGCCCGCCGGTTCTTCCAGACGATCCAGAACAAGATGCTGTATGCCGTTACCGGCCATACGGCTGCCGAACTGATTGTCGCCCGCGCCGATCCTGATCAGCCGAACATGGGCCTGACGACGTGGTCCGGAAAACGCGTCCGCAAGCAGGACGTCGTGACGGCCAAAAACTACCTGAACGAAGACGAAGTCAGCGAGCTGAACCGCCTCGTCACCATGTTTCTCGACTTCGCCGAGGACCGGGCAAAGCGCCGCCAGCAAATTACGATGAATGAGTGGGTGACGCAGACCGACCGCTTTCTGGATTTCAACGAGCGGCAGGTGCTGACCGGAGCCGGTAAGGTAACGCACGAGGGCATGAAACAGATCGCGCACGACCGCTTTGATACCTTCGACGCCGCCCGGCGGCAGGCCGAAACCGAGGCGGCGGAACGCGAGCATATCGAAGAGCTGGGCAAGATTGAAAAAGACGTCAGAAAACTGGGTAAGAGGGAGAAGCGCTGATGGCCGCGAAAACGCGCAAGGCTGCAAAAGACATCGAGGCGCTGACCCACGATCAGGCCAGCCGCAAGAACATCCCGACCGGCGAACAGCAGTCAATTGCCGAGCGGCTGGAGGAAACGCAACCGTTCGGCCCCGCCGTTTATCCGCGCGCCCATCCGCTGAGTGAAGGCCAGCGGCGGGAACGCGACGAGGACCTGGACCCGCAGATCATCTGGAACGGCGCGACGATCCGGCTGACCGACGAGCAGATCAGACAGCTTCAGGAAACCGGTAAAATCGAGATCGGCGACGCTCAGCTTGTCTGGCGCGGCAAGGACGAGAAGGACTGGTCCGACCTCGTCGTTCCGACCCCGCCGATTTACGTGCAGGAGAAAATCCACCCCAAAGCGATTATCGAAGACCTGAAGCGGCAGACGAAGGACCGGCAGACCGACGGCGGGACGTTCGACCTGTTCGAGGACTTCAACGGTCTCGACCCGGAAGCCCGCACCGAATTCTACGAGCACGACCAGAACTGGCAGAACCGCATGATCCTGGGCGACAGCCTTCAGGTCATGGCGTCGCTGGCCGAGCGCGAGGCGCTGCGCGGGCAGGTCCAGTGCATTTATTTCGATCCGCCTTATGGAATCAATTTCAAGTCAAACTGGCAAGTTTCGACACGCAGTCGCGACGTGAAAGACGGCAAGATCGAAGAAATCACGCGGGAGCCGGAGCAGGTGAAGGCGTTTCGCGACACGTGGAAGGATGGCATCCACTCTTATCTAGCATACTTGCGTGACAGGCTAACCGCAGCCCGCGACCTGTTGACAGAAAGCGGTTCCATCTTCGTCCAAATTGGGG
>CAYYSM010000154.1:0-6231 GCA_964474225.1 uncultured Hyphomicrobiaceae bacterium | reverse complement strand
ATCGGACTGCGCGATTGGGCGCATGCGTTCTAATCAATGAGCGTTGGTATTACGGGGTTTCGGCGAATGCTTCGGGCGCGGGCGAGTTCGGCTATCTCAGCGTGTCGGCGGCGAAGCGCGAAACCGACGGCTTCAATATTGCCCGCTCGGGCAGCGAAGATGATGGTTCGGAGCAGAAGACAATCTTCGCACGCGCTGGCTTCACGCCCACCGACTATTTCCGCATCGACGCGATGGGGCGGTTTCAGGAGAATGACGCCGACATCGATGGCTTTTTGGGCGGCATTACTGTTGATCAGGCCGGCCAGTTTAGCTTGCGTCAGCAAACTCTGGGCTCAGTCTCCGCGCAACTCGACCTGTTCGACAAGCGCTGGTCGCAGAAGGTCGTCGCTAATTACTTCGAAGATGAATCAAACCCTTTCTTCAATCGTGGAGAGCGTACCCGGTATGGATACATCTCGACGCTACGGCTTAATTCGGATTTTGGCCTGCCTGCCTCGCATGTCTTCGTTGGTCTCGTGGAGCAAATCGATGAAAATTTCGACACCGGGACGGCAACGGCCAAGAGAAAAAATACAGGTTTCGCTGCTGAGTACAAAGGCGCTTTCGCCGAGCAGTTTTTCGTCACCGGCAACATTCGCTACGACGACAAGGACGCCTTCGACGACGCCACTACCTACCGACTAACTGCGGCTTACCTCTTCCGCGATATGGGCACCCGGCTGCACGGGAGCTATGGCAAGGGCATCACCGATCCAACTTTCTTCGAGCTTTTTGGCCGGACTTCCGACTTCGCCGGAAATCCGAACCTGAAGCCGGAGGAGTCTATCGGGTGGGATATCGGGATTGAACAGAAATTCTTCGACGGCCTGCTCACCGCAGATGTCACCTATTTCCGAGCCGACCTGACTGATAAAATTGTTAGTGATACGGATGACATAACGTCTTTGTCGGTCCTCAATGACGTAGGAACAAGTAAGCGCCAGGGCGTTGAAATATCGCTGTCGGCTCAGGTTACGCCCAACCTGTTGCTGACCGGCGCCTACACCTATCTCGATGCGACCAACTCAGACGGATCAGAGGAGACGCGACGGCCACCTCATTCGGGCAGCTTTGGTTTGAGATACACGTCTCCGGACGGACGTGCAAAACTGACCGCCGACGCGATCTACAACGGCGAGATGAAAGATACGGACTTTTCGACAAGTTTCAGGAACCCGGACATAGTCACCCTCGACGACTACCTCCTCGTCAACGTCGCTGGCTCCTACAAGCTCGACGACAATTTCGAGCTGTTCGGCCGCGTCGAAAACCTGCTCGACACGGATTACGAAGAGGTGTTCGGCTACTCCACCGCGCCGGTCACGGCCTATGCCGGCGTCAAGCTCACCCTCGGCGACGCGCCCGCCCCGCTCGAGCCGGCACTGAAGTAAACCACGCAAGATAAGCGGGATGGGCCGCGCCCATCCCGTTTTCAGGCTTTAGCCCGTGGCGGCCGCGTGATTTCAAACCAGAGCCTCTTGGACGGACACACAGCATGAACATCCTAAGCCACGCACTTTATGCGGCTTGTGTTGGCCTCTCGCTTGCCGGGCATTCGGCGATGCCCGCCCATGCCGAGCAGCCGCAGCGTGTCGTCTCGATGAACCTTTGCACAGACCAACTGGCGATGCTGATCGCTCGGCCCGGACAACTGCATTCGGTGTCGTACCTTGCATCCGATGAGAATGCGTCCGTATTGGCCGATGAGGCCGAGGCCTACATTCTCAATCACGGCCGCGCGGAAGAGATCTTTATGATGCGGCCCGATCTCGTCATCGCGGGCACATTCACGACCCGCGCGACGGTCGAGATGCTCCGCCGCCTTGACTTCCGCGTCGAGGAATTCGCGCCGGCGTCGTCCTTCGCCGATATCCGCGAGAACCTGCGGCGCATGGGCGATCTGCTGGGAAGGCGGAAAACGGCGGAAAAACTGGTCGGACGATTGGACGCCCAGCTTGCGCGGTATTCCCGTAACCCTGAACGCCGTGCCCTTGCCGCAGTGTACTACGCCAACAGCTACACAAGCGGCGGCGGGACGTTGGCGGACGAGGCGCTCGAAAAGGCAGGCCTCGACAACCTCGCCAACCGGCTGGGATACAGCGGAACGGCCAGACTGCCGCTGGAGGTGCTGGTGAAAGAAGCGCCGGACATTGTGATCGGGGGGCAGCGTTTCGCGATGGCGCGCGGACGCGCCTATGACAATCTTGTACATCCGGCGCTCGAAGCCGTGACGATTGGCCGTGCGCCGTTCAGCGTGCCCGACAAGTACTGGATTTGCGGGACGCCTTTCACCGCCGACGCGGTCCGTATTATCGCAAATATCGCAGCGGAAGCGAGCGAATGACTTACGCAACGCTGGTCATCCTCCTGGGCGTGCTGACCTCGGCGCTCTTCGTCGCGTCCCTGATGGTCGGCCCCGCGGGGCTCGGCTTCGTGACATCTTTGGGCGCATTGTTCGGCGGCGAGAATGATGCTGCCCGGCTCGTGATGCAGGAGATCCGCCTCCCCCGCGCGCTCCTGGGCTTGATGATCGGGGCGACGCTGGGTCTTACAGGGGCGGTCCTGCAGGGCTACCTGCGCAATCCTCTTGCAGATCCGGGCGTTCTGGGCATCAGCGCATCCGCCTCCCTCGGCGCCGTGATCGCGATTTACACTGGTCTCTCCGCAGCGTTCACGCTCGCGCTGCCCTTGCTCGCCATCCTGGGCGCGATCGTTGCGGTCTTCGTCCTGCAACTTCTCTCCGGGCGCACGGCAAGCATCCTGACCCTGATATTGGCTGGCGTGGCGATCTCCGCGCTCGCCGGCGCGTTAACGTCTCTGGCGCTGAACATGTCGCCAAATCCGTTCGCTGCGCTGGAGATCCTGTTTTGGATGCTCGGCTCGCTCGATGATCGCTCGATGATGCACCTTGCCCTGGCAGCGCCGTTGACGCTTGTCGGCTGGGCCATGCTGGCCTTCCTCGGCCGTGGCCTCGACGCCCTCACGCTCGGCCGCGACGTTGCGGCGACGATGGGGATCAATGTCGCGCAATTGCAGCACCTCATGATCATCGGCACCGCCGTGGCGATCGGCAGCGCAACGGCTGTTGCTGGCGCTATAGGTTTTGTTGGTCTCGTCGTGCCGCATATGCTCCGTCCACTTGTCGGCGGTCAACCAAGCCGCCTGTTGCTGACAAGCGCGTTGGGAGGGGCATCTCTGCTGTTGGCTGCCGATGTCGCCGTGCGCCTGCTCGCGCCGGGTCAGGACCTCAAGCTCGGCGTTCTTACCGCGCTCGTGGGCGCGCCGTTCTTTCTCTGGCTCGTCGTGAAAACCCGGAGAACGCTGCCATGAGCCTGCTTGATGTCAGTGATTTGAGCGTTCGTCTCGGGGGCACGGATGTTGTGCGCAATGTATCGCTTTCAGTCGAGCGCGGGGAATTGGTGGGCCTCATCGGACCGAATGGCGCTGGAAAGTCGACCCTGCTCAAGGCGCTGCTCGGCCTCCTGACCTGTAAAGGTGAGATATGTGTCGCCGGACAAGATGCTCAGCGGCTCAGCGAACGCGAAAAAGCCCGGCTCATCTCCTATCTGCCCCAAGAGCGAGAGACCTCGTGGTCATTGCGGACCGAGGCGATCGTCTGGCTGGGGCGCATGCCGCACCGCGACCGGTTGACCCCTCCTGATCCCGCGGACCGAGACGCTGTCGAGACAGCAATGCGCCGGACGGACACGACCCACCTGCGCGAGCGCTTCGTCTCAGAGATTTCCGGTGGCGAACGCGCCCGTGTCCTGATCGCCCGTGCTCTCGCGCAAGACGCGCCGCTGCTATTGGCTGATGAGCCGGCCGCAGGGCTCGACCCGGCCCATCAGATTGCTCTTATGGAAATCTTTACCAACCTCGCCAAAGCCGGGCACACTGTCATCGTAACGCTTCACGAGCTGCATCTCGCGGCGCGCTGGTGTGAGCGTCTGTTGCTTATTGATCGGGGCAGGATGCGCGCGGATGGAAAACCTGTCGAAGTCCTGACCGAGAGGACGTTGGATCAAGTCTATGGTGTTGATGCCTATATCTCGATGCATGAACACAGGCCGATTGTCATGCCGGTTAGCAGGACCGAGCAGGCACGTTCATCTTCATTCTGACAGTTGATTAAAGAAACATGCATCCTTCATTGGAAAGTCTTTTGAAGTCCTATCTTTGCGATCCCGAAGCAGGTTGGAGCATGGGCAGCTTCGGAGCGATCGCGGAGTTTCATCAGGATCCAGATGAACCCGTCGTTATCGACGCGCCCGACCAGTTGACCCGCGCGACCTCGCGTGGCGGCATAAGTCTCACGCTGCCGGACATTGATCGGGTCAAGCCGGTCGCCTATGAAACGCCCTCAAAACATCGGCACCGTTGGTCGCACGGCATCGCTTTGTGTGTCGCTTCCTCTATCGCACGGCAAAATACGCGACGTGTTCTCACCCCGCTCGGGCCCGATACCGAGGCGCTCCGCTCCCAAGACCGCGAGTCGATGCTTTTCGACATGGGGCTGGGTCTTTCTCATTGCGATTTCTGCGTGCGAACGGCGGATCGACAGCTCATCTCGGTGCTGGAGGAAAATGCCGGTCAACCAATTTTTGACCCGGATAACCCGGCGATGGCATTGATCTTGGCGCGCCATCCGCACCGCCTTGCCATCACGCCGATCGGAAGAGTGGAGGTCTATCAGAAGATTGGTGGCCCGGACACAGGCGGCGTCTCGCCCGCAGGTCCGCATACGCATGTCTTGCCCAAGCTCCTGAAAGCTGGCCAGACCCACGCGGCGAATATAGCGATACCGGATGGGCTCGCGCCGTGCGGCTATCTGCATCCCGGGAACCCGGTCATCCACCCGCTTGGGGGCGATCGATCTTTTGACGTTCGACTTCACGAAGCGTTCCAGGCGCTCTTCAACCTTTATGGTCTGGAGAACCTTGTTCGCAAGAAGAACGCGGCCGTCGAAGCCATTTTGCGCGGCGAAGCGCCTATCTGGAACGCCCGTGACCTTGATCGTTTCGAACGCTTGATCATCAGGGTTGCCGTAAGGCAAGCCGATTATCTGCTACGCGGCCGCGAAGACCCGAAGTCGGCGCGTGCTGTCGCAGATTGGCGCGCGATCTTCGATGGATCCGCCACGAACCCAGCCGACGATCTAGAGCCGAGCGATCACGAGCATTGACGCCACGGCCGTCCCGGATGGCCATAATTAGCCGCTAGAGGCAAATTTCCGCTTCGAGGCGATGCCGGTTCTTCAAGCCGCGTGAGCTGGTGTCGCCCATTCCTTCCCGCTGATCTCAAGCTGGAAAAGCGTCGCTTCAGACTGCGACTTTTTCAACGGTATCGCCTCGAAGCGGAAGCCGACCAAGAAATCTAACCTTGGCAGAATCCCGGATCTGTAGCGAAGCGCCATCCAATTCGCTGTCGTTCATGTCTGCTGTGCGACAGACAGCCGACGCCCGCAGGGTCGACGCCAACCCCGCTTGCAAGCTCATCGCGCTCTCTCGACCAAACCAAGATTCACCTTCGCTCACGGGAACCCCGGATTAGTCCCCAGGGGGGATGACCATTACATTGTGGGGCAGTTTCGACCCACGGTGAGGCTGTCATGGCCGCTTCTGGCGCGGCTTCATGGCGACGACATCGTCATCCTCGCTTTCGGTTGCGACACGCCCGAACATGTAGAGCGCCGCGGTGAACTGCCCGAGTTCGCGGGCGGCTTCACGGATCTTGAGGAGCAGGCCAGCCTCTTCCGCCACGCGGCGCACCTGCTCGATGCGTTTGCGGTTTGTCAGGCCAGGGATCACGCGCTGTTCCGACATCGCATGGGCGCTGATCGCAAATGGCTCGCCGCGCGCCACCCTGCCGCCGTGCTGTCGCTTGAGTTCGACCATCAGGGCAAGCGCCTGCGGGAAGGTGTCGTCGGCGTGGGCCCTCAGCGCGTCGATCTCCGCATGGGTCAGCCGGACGTATGCACCCCCTGCCGGGCGGCGGCCGCCGGCTGTCATGTAGTTCCACACGCTGCGAGCGGTGGCCTTTACCTTGGCGACAGGCTCCGGCTCGACCTGATGCACCTCATTGAACCACAACGCTTCGGCTTCGCACTCATCGTAGCTGGCAAAGCTGAAGTTCAGCCGTAATACCAACGCTCATTGATTAGAACGCATGCGCCCAATCGCGCAGTCCGAT